>CALPSK010000181.1 GCA_943326215.1 Sediminibacterium ginsengisoli
GCTGCTACACTTGAAAAAGTAATTGCTGTCATTACACAGGCCTTTAAAAATGGGAACAGTGTTTATTTTGCAGGTAATGGAGGAAGTGCTGCAGATGCACAACATTTAGCTGCTGAATTCTCAGGTCGTTTCTACAAAGACCTTGAAGCCTTGCCTTCTGAAGCCCTTCATTGCAATACCTCTTATTTAACGGCGGTAGCCAACGATTATAGTTATGATGTTATATATTCAAGACTACTAGAAGGTTTAGCAAAACCAGGTGATGTATTAGTGGGATTAAGTACTTCAGGTAATTCTGGAAATATTGTGAAGGCCTTTGAAAAATCTAAAGAATTAAAAGTAGTCACCATTGGATTTACAGGTGCAGAGGGCGGCAAAATGAAAGAACTAAGTGACTATTTAATTAATGTACCTTCTACCGATACTCCTCGTATTCAAGAGAGCCATATTTTACTTGGTCATATTATTTGCGAATTAGTAGAGAAAAATATTTTCGGATAATTTTAAAGCTGCATAATTCTAAAGTAGAATATATAAAATAAATGTTTGATCTTAAAACCATAGACAATAGCTGGACTTTATTTTTAGATAGAGATGGTGTGATTAATTTTGAAAGAAATAATGACTATGTGAAGTCTTGGGCCGAATTTAAGTTTTACGATGAAAGTATCAAGGCCCTACCCCTTTTAGCAGCAAAATTTACAACCATTGTTGTTACTACTAATCAAAAAGGTGTGGGCAGAGGTATTATGACGGAAGAATCTTTACAAACCATTCACCATAATATGTTGAGTGAAATTGTAAAACTGGGTGGAAGAATAGATCATATATTTTATTGTACCGATTTAGATAACAATTCTATTAATAGAAAACCACAACCTGGAATGGCTTTTCAGGCAAAAGAAAAATTCCCAAGTATTGATTTTAGTAAGTCCATTATGGTGGGTAATAGATCCAGCGATATGGAATTTGGAAGAAATGCAGGACTGCATACTGTGTTTTTAGCTACCACGCATCCTGAAACGGCCTATCCGAACCCTTTGATTGATTACAGATTCAATCACTTACTAGAATTTGCAAATACCATTCAATAAAAAAGCACCTAGTATTCACTAAGCGCTTTAATAATTTTTCAAAGTATTTTTATTTTACTGTACTAGTCTAATTTAAGTACCGCTAAGAAAGCCTCTTGTGGAATTTCCACATTTCCTATTTGACGCATTCTCTTCTTACCTTCTTTTTGCTTCTCTAATAATTTACGCTTACGACTAATATCACCACCATAACATTTAGCGGTAACATCCTTACGCATGGCAGATATATTTTCTCTAGCCACTACTTTAGCACCAATGGCCGCTTGAATGGCAATTTGGAATTGTTGTTTGGTTAATAGCTCTTTTAATTTTTCACAAAGTCTACGACCAAAATCGGAAGCCTTGCCTCTATGTATTAATGCACTTAAGGCATCTACTTTTTCTCCATTCAATAAAATATCCATTTTCACAATATCTGCATCTCTAAAGCCTATTTGAGAATAGTCAAAAGAAGCATAGCCTCTTGTTTGACTTTTTAATTTATCATAAAAATCAAATACAATTTCCGTCATCGGCATTTCAAAAATTAATTCAACCCTAGTTGGTGTCAAATAACTTTGATTCATTAAAATTCCACGCTTACTTAAACAAAGTGTAATGATATTACCAATATAGTCAGGAGAAGTAATAATTTGCGCACGAATATAAGGCTCTTCAATATGCTCAATTTTTACAGGATCGGGCATTTCAGAAGGGTTGTTCACGATTATTTTTTCACCTCTTGTGGTATAAGCTATAAAACTTACGTTGGGAACTGTGGTAATTACAGTTTGGTTAAACTCTCTTTCTAAACGCTCTTGGATAATTTCCATATGAAGCAGTCCTAGAAATCCGCATCTAAATCCAAAACCTAGTGCCTGAGAAGTTTCTAATTCAAAAGTTAAAGAAGCGTCGTTCAATTGTAATTTTTCCATACAATCTCTTAACTCTTCAAACTCATCGGTGTTCACCGGATAAATACCCGCAAATACCATGGGTTTAACTTCTTCAAAACCATTAATCATTTCTCCTGGGTTATTGGCCAAGGTAATGGTATCTCCTACTTTAACTTCTTTAGCCACTTTAATCCCAGTTATAATATAGCCCACATCTCCAGCTCTAACTTCTGCCTTCGGTGTCATGGCTAATTTTAATACACCTACTTCATCTGCATTATAATCTCTACCAGATGCGACAAAACGAATTTTATCATTCTTCTTTAATACCCCATTCATAATACGGTAGTAAACAATAATACCACGAAAACTATTAAAAACACTGTCAAAAATTAAGGCTTGTAATGGCGCTTCCGGATCACCCACTGGTGCAGGTATACGTTCTGCAATGGCTTGTAAAATTTCTTCAATACCAATACCTGATCTACCACTAGCTAATAAAATATCTTCTTGCTTACAGCCTATTAATTCAATAATTTGATCGGTTACTTCTGGAATTTTCGCACCATCCATATCAATCTTATTAATCACTGGGATAATCTCTAAATTATTTTCCAATGCTAAATATAAATTGCTAATGGTTTGTGCTTGTATACCTTGAGAGGCATCAACTAGCAATAAAGCACCTTCACAAGCTGCTAAGGCTCTACTTACTTCATAACTAAAGTCAACGTGACCTGGTGTGTCAATTAAATTGTAAGTATAGGTTGTGCCTTTATGTACATAATTAATTTGAATGGCATGACTCTTAATGGTAATACCTTTCTCACGCTCTAAATCCATATCATCCAAAACCTGGTTCATCATTTCACGCTCGGTAATCGTTTTAGTATGTTCTAATAAACGATCTGCCAAGGTACTTTTACCGTGATCGATATGGGCGATGATACAAAAATTTCTAATATTCTTCATGTAGTTCTAACTAGTCTTTTAATTAAGAGAGTGCGTTTATAATAGCAGTAAATTCAGTAGCTACTAAAGAAGCGCCACCGACAAGTCCGCCATCCACATCTGGTTGAGAGAAAATTTCTTTTGCATTAGAAGCTTTCACACTTCCACCATATAATATAGAAATTTCATTCGCTACTGCTTCACCATATTTTGCAGCAAAACAAGATCTTATATAAGCATGTATCTCTTGAGCTTGTGCACTTGATGCAGTTTTACCTGTTCCAATAGCCCAGATAGGTTCATAGGCAATGACTACTTTTACGATAGCATCTGCAGATAAATGAAATAATGAATTTTTTAATTGCGCTTCTACAAATGCATTTTGTGTTTCTGCTTCTCTAATAGACAATGGTTCACCGCAACAAAATATAGGTGTACTACCAATAGCTAAAATAGCATTCACTTTATCTGCTAATAAGGCGTCAGATTCTGCAAAGTATTCACGACGCTCAGAGTGTCCTACAATAATATGCTTCACTCCTATTGATTGTAACATGGTAGCTGAAACTTCACCAGTATAAGCACCCGATTCTTTTTGATGACAATTTTGAGCCGCTACAAATACATTCGGTTTATTGGAAAGCTTTGCTAAAGCTAAAGGAATATAAATGGCAGGCACTGCAAAAACAGCTTCTTGATGCGCCCCTAATGTATGCGCA
>CALPSK010000182.1 GCA_943326215.1 Sediminibacterium ginsengisoli
ACAAGGTGTCAAAGAAGGCTTACCCATTGGAGCCGTGAATTTAAATACACTTGAAAAATATTTACAAACTATTCGTTGGGTTAAAAATGTAGAATTATTTTTAGACAATACCCAGTCCTTACAAGTAAGAATAGAGCAACGTATACCCATTGCACGCATTTTTACAGCCTCTGGTAATTCATTTTATATTGATAAAGAAGGCCTGCAATTACCACTGAAACAGCTTACTGTACTGCGTTTGCCGGTATTTACCAATTTCCCCTCAGACCAGGAAAAACTATCAAAACCCGATAGCCTACTATTAAATGATGTTTTACATTTCACCCAAGCAGTAGCAACCGATTCATTTTTTATGGCTCAAACAGCACAGGTAAATATTGCTACCAATGGCGATTTTGAATTGGTACCTTCAGTGGGAGATCATCTGGTTTTAATTGGATCGGTGGAAAATATAGAAGATAAATTAAATAGGCTGTATACATTTTATAAAAAAGTTTGGGTGCAAAGTGGCTTGAACGCTTATCAGGTAATTGATTGTCGTTTTGATAACCAAATTGTAGCACTTAAAAAAGGCATGCAACCTATTCAGTTTTCAGCCAATGATTTACCCACCAAGGATTCAATTATGGCTATTAACGGGGCGGTAGACTCAACTAATCTCACTACCACTAAGTCTGCTATAGTAAATACCCCCAAAAATGTTGCGGTAGCAAACCCTAAAATGGCACCTGCTACAAGCCCTAAAGTAGCTCCTAAAATGGCTCCAAAAACGGCGGTCAAAGCGCCTTCCAAAACAACAGTTAAAACGCCGTCTAAACCAGCTGTAAAACCGGCATCAAAAAAAGGGTCTAAAAATCTAGCTAAAACAAGTAGTAAAACAAACAATAAAAAGAAATCAAAATCGTTAATTAAAGTGAAGCAGTCTGCCAAGGCGTTAATGCCCCAAAAGAAGGCTTCCACAACAAACAACTAAAAAACAACAAAATGAGTCAGCACGAATCACCCATTATCGTAGGTCTTGATATTGGAACCACAAAAATCGCTGCCATCGCAGGAAGAAAGAACGAGTTCGGTAAGTTAGAAATCCTAGGATTTGGGCGTGCCAACAGTAATGGTGTTCAACATGGTCAAGTTTTGAATATTGACCAAACCATCAAGGCCATTCAACAAGCTTTACAAAACTGCCATTTAAGCAATCCCGATTTAGAAATAAACGAAGTATACGTGGGTATTGCAGGTCATCATATCAAAAGTTTACAAACAAGAGGAGATCAAGTGCGTCAAGACGCCGAAAATGAAATCCAAGCTTGGGAGATTGAGCAGCTTATCAACAACCAAAGAAAAACATTTATTCCTGCAGGAGATCAAATCATTGATGTGATTCCGCAAGAATTTCATGTAGATAATAACCAAAATATCAAAGACCCAGTAGGGGTGAATGGTGTGAAAGTAGGCGCCAACTTTTTAATCTTAACAGGAGATAGAAACGCCATTAGAAATATTAATCGTTCTGTTGAAAGAAGTGGTTTAATCACCAAAGATTTAGTCTTACAACCTTTAGCTTCTGCAAGTGCGGTGATGAGTGATGTAGATATGGAAGCAGGTGTGGCTATTTTAGATATTGGCGGTGGAACCAGTGACCTTGCTGTATTTTACGAAGGTGTATTAAAGCATACAGCGGTAATACCTTTCGGCGGGGAGAATATTACCAATGATATTAGAATGGGATTAGGTGTATTGAAAAGTCAAGCTGAAGCTATGAAGGTTCAGTTTGGAAGTGCTTTAACAGATGAAGCAAAAGCCAATGCCTATGTAACTATCCCAGGTTTGAAAGGGATGCCCGCTAAAGAAATAAGTGTTAAAAGTTTAGCAGGTATTATTCAAGCAAGAATGAGTGAGATACTTGATTTTGTTACTTACCACTTAAAGCAAGTGGGCATGGATAGCCGCATGTTAAATGGAGGTGTGATTTTAACAGGAGGTGGTTCTCAATTGAAACATTTAATTCAATTAACTGAATATATTACTGGTTTGAATGCAAGAATAGGACTTCCTAATGAGCATTTAGCCCCAAATCATATTGAAGAATTAAAGAAACCCATGTATTCAACATGTATTGGTTTAATCTTGAAAGGATATAACGACTACGAACAAAATTATAAAGTATTTGCAGAGACCTTTAAGAAAGTAGAAGTACCTAAGTCTTTAACTGTAAATAATACAGGATCTGCGAATGGTTTAACAAGCCAAAGAGTAGAAGCGAAGCCAGTTGCCACTACTTTAACAGCAGAACAAATCGAGAAAAGAAAGAGCAAATTCTGGGATCGATTCAAGAACAATCTCATTGAAATATTCAGTGAGGAAGATGACAAATTATTGCCATAATATTTACCCACATTATGGTTATAAAAAATCAATAGAATAAAATCTAAAAAAGGTAATTTCGATATAACTAACTAAGAACGAACCATCTAACTAAGAACTAACCATCTAACTAACCCATCTAAACACAAAAAAATGATTCAATTTGACTTGCCAAAGCAAAAATCATCCATCATCAAGGTCCTCGGCGTAGGCGGCGGTGGAAGCAATGCTGTCAACTTTATGTTTAATCAGAATATTGAAGGCGTTGATTTCATTATCTGCAACACCGATTCTAAAGCGATTGAGCAAAGTACAGTGCCCAATAAAATTCAATTAGGACCACATTTGACACAAGGTTTAGGGGCGGGTGCCGATCCTTCAGTAGGAAAGTTAGCAACAGAAGAATCTTTAGATGAGATTAGAAAAATATTAGAAGTAAATACCCGTATGGCATTTATTACTGTGGGTATGGGTGGTGGAACTGGAACAGGTGGTGCACCCATTATTGCAAAAATTTGTAAAGATTTAGGCATATTAACTGTAGGTATTGTAACGACTCCATTCGGATTTGAAGGACCACGTAGACAAGCGCAAGCAGAGGAAGGTATTAAGCAATTAAAACCATTAGTAGATACATTACTTGTTATATCAAACGATAAATTACGTGTTCAATATGGTAATTTAAAAATGAAAGAGGCTTTCACTAAGGCCGATAACGTTTTAGCTACTGCAGCAAAATGTATCACCGATGTTATTAATAGCCGCGGTCATATTATTGTAGATTTTGCGGATGTATGTACAGTAATGAAAAATGGGGGCGTCGCTATTTTAGGAAAAGCAGAAGTAGAAGGAGAGAATAGAGCACAAAGAGCCATTGAAGAAGCATTGAATTCACCTTTATTGAATGACAATGATATTAGAGGTGCAAAATGGATCTTATTAAATATTAATAGTGCAGAAGGAGACTATGAATGTTCAATGGATGAATTAGAAACCATTAATAATTTCTTACGCGAGCGTACTGGAGAAAATTCTGATGTAATTATGGGTATGGGTTACGATGAAACACTTGGACAAAAATTAGGTATAACCCTTATTGCAACTGGTTTTGAGCATAAGGATCCATTCCAAAAGCAAACACCAAAAAAAGCTGAGGCTCCTGTTGAAGAAAAAATTGTAATGACATTGGTTTCTGAAGAAGCCAACAATGATGCAAGCAATTTAATGACTGCGCCTATCGAAGC
>CALPSK010000183.1 GCA_943326215.1 Sediminibacterium ginsengisoli
AACTGTCTTACAAATTCACCTGCTTTGTCTTTTGCTTGGTATAAAGATTTTATTCTGCCCGGTAAACTTTCAATGGCTTTAGCAGCTCCAATAGAAGCCATTTTAGTTTTCACGCGTGGCTCGTATTCGAAAGTTTTTAAATTCAGGGTTAATATTTCTTTTGAAGTTGCGGTTTTAATTTTCTTAAAAAATCCTTGGCCAGTTTTATCGCCTAACCAATTTTGCGCTACCATTTTTTCTAACCATGGGGGCAAAGTAAAAATATTTTTAGCTTCGTCATTCGGACAATTCGCCGCCACACCAGCAGCCACTTTTACTAAAGTATCAATACCTACTACATCGGCTGTTCTAAAAGTAGCCGACTTAGGACGACCCATTAATGGTCCCGTGATAGATTCTATTTCATCAATACTTAATTCTAATTTTTCCATAATATGCAAAACACTCATCATGCTGAAAACCCCAACCCTGTTGGCGATAAAGGCAGGCGTGTCTTTACAAAGCACTGTGGTTTTACCTAAAAACACATCTCCATAATGCATATGAAAATCAATAATGGCAGGATCGGTTTTAGCGGTAGGAATAATTTCAAGTAATCTTAAATAGCGTGGAGGATTGAAAAAGTGCGTTCCACAAAAATGCTTTTGAAAATCTTCACTGCGCCCCTCCGCCATTAAATGAATTGGAATACCAGAAGTATTAGAACTTACTAATGTTCCTGGCTTTCTAAATTTTTCTACTTGGTCGTAAATAATTTTTTTAATATCTAGTCTTTCCACCACTACTTCAATAATCCAATCAACGTTGGCAATTTTTGCCATGTCATCGGTAAAATTGCCGGTACTTATATTAGATGCAAATTTTTGTAAGTATAAAGGAGAGGGGTTGGATTTAATGGCTGCTTGCAAAGAACCATCTACTAATTTATTTCTTTCTTTAGCGTTCTTGCTTTCTTCACTACCCGGATTCAACATATCTAATAATAAGACTTCAACACCTACGCCAGCAAAATGACATGCGATACGAGATCCCATGACACCACTTCCTAAAACGGCTACTTTTTTGATTGAACGTTGCATAATTAAAGCATTTTTGTAAAATTAGTTAGTTATGCAACTATTTTCAAAAAAACTTTCCATTTTCCGGTATTTTTTTTGCCACTGGTTGTCTCCTATGACCTTTTAACAATTGCGCCTTGTAGGTAGGGGGCTTTGAACTACATTTGTATTATGCAAGTTGATAGTAAATTAGTTAGCCACTTGGCCCATTTATCTAGGTTGAATGTAGCGCCTGAAAAAATGGACAAACTAGTGGCCGATATGCAGGATTTAGTAGGCTTTGTGGAGCAGCTAAATAGTTTGGATACCACAGGCACCAGTCCTTTAATGCATATGGGTGATGCTAAAAATGTGCTGCGCGAAGACGAGGTGAAGGGATCTATTGCTAGAGAAGAAGCCTTGCAAAATGCACCGGATACAGACGGGACATTCTTTAAAGTACCTAAAGTAATAAGTAAATAATATAGTATGTCATCAGTTATTGAATTAAGAGATCTTGAAAAAAGTTATTTCATGGCGGGTCAGGCCATTCCAGTATTAAAGGGCATTAACCTTGATATTCTAAAAAATGAATACGTGGCTTTAATGGGCCCATCTGGTAGTGGAAAAAGTACGCTAATGAATATCTTAGGTTGTTTAGACTCACCAACAAGTGGTATGTATAATTTGAATGGACATGATGTAAGCAAGATGACCGATGATGAATTAGCGGGTATTAGAAATGTGGAAATTGGTTTCGTGTTCCAACAATTTAATTTACTTCCAAGATTATCTGCTGCTGAAAACGTAGCACTTCCTTTAGTATATGCAGGTATTTCAAAAAAAGATAGATTAGATAGAGCCATGGTGGCACTTGAAAAAGTAGGCTTGGCAGATAGAAGTCATCATAAATCAAATGAATTAAGTGGAGGTCAAATACAACGTGTGGCTATTGCGCGCGCCTTGGTAAACAATCCTTCTATTTTATTAGCAGATGAACCCACAGGTAACCTTGACTCTAAAACTTCAGTGGAAGTAATGGAGCTTTTTGGAAAAATACATTCTTCAGGTAATACCGTCATTTTAGTCACCCACGAGGAAGACATCGCTCATTATGCACACAGAGTGGTGCGTTTAAGAGACGGTCTTGTGGAAACCGATACGCTGAATAAGAATGTTTCTCATTTCTAGCATAAGTTATTGAACTTTATTTTATTAGTTTTGTTAGTATCAAAACCCCGGGAGTCTGTTAAGGATTTTTAAACCTGGGTTTATGCAATCAACATGAAAATTTATACAAAAGCAGGAGATTTAGGTAGTACATCATTAATAGGAGGCACCCGTGTTCCTAAAAGTCATATTCGAATAGAATCTTATGGTACAGTAGACGAGCTCAATTCATTTATTGGATTATTAAGTGACCTTCTAACCCAAGAAGAAATTAAAACTGTTTTAAAAGAAGTGCAGGACAGATTATTCACAGTAGGATCTTCTTTAGCTTGTGATCCAGATAAAGAACCTTCTTTAAAAATACCCGATTTAAAAGAAGAGGACATTGCTTATTTAGAATCTTTAATGGATAAGATGAATGAAGTCTTGGAGCCAATGAAATCATTTATTTTACCAGGCGGACATCAAGCTATTTCAACTGCACATATTGCGCGTTGTGTTTGTCGCCGTGCAGAACGTTGGTGCGTAAATTTACAAGAAGAAGATTTATTTGTAGAACCGATGGTTATAAAATACTTGAATAGACTAAGTGATTACTTGTTTGTCTTGTCAAGATATATTGGTCATTTAAATGGAGTGCCCGATTCTCCTTGGAAACCAAGGGTGTAAATAAGAGGCTATATAATTGACTAAAAAAGAGTCAAGTCTTATAAAAACTTTCCGTCTTTCATTGTTAAACTACGATTGCTCATAGTAGCCAAAGCCTCGTTGTGCGTTACTATTAAAAAGCTTTGATTCATTTCATTTCTTAAACGAATAAAAAGTTGATGCAAAGCGTTTGCATTTTCGCTATCTAAATTACCCGTTGGTTCATCTGCAAAAATAAGTGCTGGGCTATTTAATAAGGCACGGGCCACCGCTACTCTTTGTTGTTCTCCACCCGATAAACTATGTGGTTTTTTATCCATTTTATCCGCAAGGCCCATAAAGTCTAAAAGTTCTGAAGCCTTTTGTTGAATTTGTTTGGAAGGCATTTTGGCAATCCATCCTGGAATGGAGACATTCTCAATGGCCGTGAATTCAGGAAGTAAATGATGGAACTGAAAAACGAAACCTATTTTTTGATTTCTGTAATGGGCTAAGTCGGTTTCTGATAGCTGGGTAATATCATTACCCTCAAAAAACACCTGTCCTTTATCTGCTTTTTCTAAACTGCTTACAATGTACAAAAGGGTCGATTTGCCGGCACCTGAAGGACCAACGATACTTACTAATTCTCCTCGACTTACCTCTAAGGAAACGCCCTTGAGCACAGATACGGGGCCATATTGCTTCCATATGTCCTTGGCTACTAGTAGATTTGGCGTTTGCTCCATGGTACAAACCT
>CALPSK010000184.1 GCA_943326215.1 Sediminibacterium ginsengisoli
ATTTTTTTACCCACTGCATATTGTCTAGCAAATTCCACAGGGCTTAACCAAGTACCTAAGAAATCGGCACTTAAAGAAACAATGGCTTTTGCATTTTCAAAATGATAAGTTGGAATAATTGTTTTACCATAAGATGCTTGGTTCGCAAGTAGCATAGCGCTATGAGAAACCGCATCGTAAGTAATATGTTTACTTCCAGCATGCTTTGCTAAAAATTGAGCAATGACTTGTTTAGTAGAAGGAGAAGTAATGGAGCTTGTTACAATAACTGCAGCGCCATTTAATTCACTTGCAATGGCTTTATCAATCGCTTCAAAGCTTGCTTCTTTTCCAGAGATGCTTGGAAAACGTAAACGAGCTGTATCATATAAGTCTAGAACAGAAGCTTGCACTCTAGCAGATGTACCGCCAGCAGTGATAGGGCTTAATTCATTACCTTCTAATTTAATAGGACGACCATCACGTACTTTAGCAAGTACAGATACTACATCACCATCTTGTACATAAGTAGTTGCATAATAATCAGCAATACCAGGAACGATATCTTCAGGTTTGTTGGCAAAAGGAATAGCTTTTTTAATAGGCATTTCGCAACTTGCTGCCACGGCTGCAGCTGCAGTACTAAAGCCTACATATTTTAAAAAATCACGACGAGGTGCTTTCGCTTGTAAAAAACTTTCTCCTTTTTCCAAAGTAGATTCGTCTTCAACAAAAGGAAGTTCTTCTTTAAATTCGTTTTGAACTTCTTTATTAAATGCTTCAGAATTATTTAATTCTCCAAAACTTTGCCAGTGCTTTTTTTGCTCCATAGTAATGTATATAAAATATTACGCTTCTTTCTTTATTAATTCAATTAGATACTAGTAGTGACATTTTTGACACTCTGTACCACCAATTTTTTCAACAGTAATTCCTTTCGTGCTATCAATTTTTCCACTCTTTAAGTCGGCGTGGAATTTTTCATAGATGCTATAAAAACCATTGTCTTTAAATTGAACTTCTGTGTTTCTGTGACAGTTCACACACCAGCCCATACTTAAATCTGAAAATTGTTTTACTTCACCCATTTTTTGAATCTCACCATGACATTGCTGACATGCTACTTGACCAGCGTTCACGTGTTGTGCGTGGTTAAAGTAAACGTGATCAGGTAAGTTATGTATACGCACCCACTCAATAGGTTTTGCTTTCTCAGCATCCCAAGGTTGGCCTTCCGTAAATCCTGCGTATTTATATAATTTTTTTATTTCTGCAGTACCATCAACTACATCTCCATTCTCTCTAACTAAAGGCGCGCCTTTGTATTCATTAATAGCCATATGACAGTTCATACAAACATTCACACTTGGAAGTGTTGCTTGTTTACCTTGGTAAACTCCTGTATGACAGTATTGACAGTTAATTTGATTGACACCCGCGTGTACTGTATGAGAATAGTAAATAGGTTGTTCTGGTTGATAATCTTTAGAGCGGCCTAAGTTCATAGCACCTACTGTTGTCATATAACCACCCACTATAAAGAAGATGATGGCGATAAAAGCGATGTATGCTTTATTTCTAAAAAATGGAACAGGGTTACCACCTGGGATACCTGCTTTATCATCTGATAATTTTTTTAAGTTGCTATTAACTTGTAATAAGATTAATGAAACAACTGCTAATATTAAAGTAAGTAAACCAAATATTAAAGTGCTATCAGATTCTTCTTTTGGTGCTTCAGCGGCTGCGCCACCTGCTGGAGCTGCACCTACGGCAGGCACTGATTTAATGTAAGCTAGTATAGCATCGATATCTTGATCGGTTAAACTAGGAAACAAGTTCATTGCAGTTTTATTGTAATCGTTGTACAATTTTGTCGCATAAGGGTCTCCTGTTTTTAAATAGGCTGCAGAGTTTTTAATCCATGCATACAAATTCTTTTTTTCAGACCAACGATCTTCCACACCTGCAAGTGCAGGACCCGTTAAATTTTTATTAACCGCGTGACATGATGCACAATTTTGTGAGAAAAGTGCTTTCCCGTCTTGCGCATTTAATTGATTTCCGATAGATGAACTAAGGGTGATAAATAGGAAGATCGAAACGATCTTGGCTAGGCTTCTTAACATTGTCATATAAAGAGAAAGTGTCTAGGGTGTAAAATGTCCTTTAACGGATGCAAAACTACTTAAGAATGGGATTCAATACTAAGAAATGTGTAAGTTTTTTTTTATTGAATTTGTTGAGTTTCAGGGAACTGAGTTGAAAAAGACTGACGAATGTCATAATTATGTAATGATAGTTTAGTCTTGTTGAATTTATTTTGGTTTATGGAGGCAATTTTTGAAAAAAAAGGGCACCTTTGAGGGCCTTAAAAGGGTAAAAAAAGGCTAATGCGGCGCTTCGCGCCGCATTAGCCTTAGGTTTTCAATAAAAACAGCATGAAAGCATTAAAAAGACTTCAGGAAAAGTGGAAACTGGGAACAGGCCAATTTTGGCTGGTTATCCTCACTTTTGCCCTGGGCGGTAGCCTCAGTGGAAGGCTTTGTAGCTTTTTGCTAAAATTGGTGTTTTTGGAGAAAAATTGGGCATTTTGGCTGGTTTATCCCCTATTTTTGACCATTTTATGGCCTTTTTCGGTGATTTTCGTAAGTTTCTTTACCGGGCAATTTGCCTTTTTTAAGGGCTATTTGAGCAGGGTTGGGAGCAGGTTGTTGGGAAGCGGTTTGGCTACGGATTCTGATGCGGCGCCTTCGACTGCGTCTTCGGCGCCGATCCATATCGCCATATTCGCTTCGGGTGCTGGCAGCAATGCTCGAAAAATTATAGAATATTTTGAAAATAAGGGCTTGCGCATCAAGATTTCTTTAATTGTATGCAATGTTGCGGGTGCTGGGGTTTTGGAGATAGCCAAAGAAAAAGGAATTCCTAGTTTAATTATTAATAAAACCGATTTCAGTGCAACAGGCTATGTAGATAGTTTGCAAAATGCCGATATCAATTTTATAGTTCTCGCTGGTTTTTTATGGAAAGTACCCGAAGTATTGGTTAGGGCTTATCCAAAAGCTATTATAAATATTCATCCTGCACTACTTCCTAAATACGGAGGCAAGGGAATGTATGGAGCAAGAGTGCATGAAGCAGTGATTGCTGCAAAAGAAAAAGAGTCGGGTATAACCATTCATTGGGTGAATGAGCATTACGATGAAGGCGCTATAATATTTCAAGCAAAATGTTCTATAGATGCTAGCGATACAGCTGATACCTTAGCTAATAAAATTCATACGCTTGAGCATGCACATTTCGCACCGACGATTGAGAAGTTGTTGGGTTAGAGTTTATTTCTATTTCTGAAAAAGTTTTCTAAATAAACCCACTCGAATGAAGTGGGCTAAATGATATTTACTAGAGGAAGTATTATTTTTTAAACATCGCCTTAGCCTCATCAAGTCTTTTAAAGAATGCTTCTTTATTAGCATCTTTATAATACTCTTTCAATTGTTCATTTGATAAGCCAAAGGTTTCTTTAGAAATCTTATCCTTAATTTTTCTAAAGAAGTTTACAGAATCAAAATTTTTTGGTACAGTCTCGTTAATTTTCATAATCTATAA
>CALPSK010000185.1 GCA_943326215.1 Sediminibacterium ginsengisoli
GATATTCAATGGGAAGGTAAAAAGAGAATGCCCATTAGCGATTTTTTAAGAGGTTATAGAAAACCTATCTAAATAACTAAAGTAGAATTAGAGTAGTAATAATTTTCACTATTAGTAAATTACTCCAAATACTTTATAAGTTAAAAATTACATTATCAACTCTCTTATTTATTCAAGGCAGCATTAAATTCTTCAAGCGTTACTAAACCTTCATGTCTCCAAGTCTCTTTACCATTTTTAAATAGTATAAAAGTAGGTAAACCTTCCGCATTTAAAGATTTCATTACATCTATATCATTAGCTCCATCTACTTTTAAAAAATAAAAGGGGGCAGCAGGTTTTTGTTTTAACTTTTCAAGTACGGGAAGCATTTTTCTACAAGGTGGGCACCAATCGCCTCCAATTTCAACTAATACTATTTTATTAGAACTGGTGGTTGTATTCAAATCCTCAACGCTCATTTGAGCTGTATTTGCAGCGCCTTCTACTGGAAATCCATTCATTTTCCAGTTGCTCAAACCACCTTCTAAGTTAATGACATTATACCCCTTTGCTTCCAGCGCAGCTTGTGCTGAAGCACTTCTTGCACCTACCTGACAGTAAACATATACGGTCAAATTTTTATCTAAGTGTTGGGTTCTATTAGCAAACTCTTTTTGGTCTAACCAATTAGCTTGTAAAGCATTTTGTATATGTCCTGCATTAAATTCTGCAGCGGTTCTTACATCTAAAACTTGAATATTTTTAGCAGCAATAGCTTCTTTATAAGCAGCAGCATTTAAAACTTGAGAAGCACTTGTACTAGATTGCGCACAACTCATTAAAAAACTTGACATCAAAAAAAGGGAAATACATAATTTACATTTCATAAAAAAAATTAGGGAGAAAAAATTAAATAGAAATAATTAATAAGTAACTGAAATCTGGAAAGTCTTATTGGTAATGCCTAAAATAGCTGCAGCCGCATCACTTAAACGGTATTGAATTGAATTGCCTACTTCAGGTAAGGCATTGATTACTTTAGCGCAAATACTTTTTAAATCGGAAGTGGTAATTCTAACAATGGTGCCAATGGGTAATTGATTGGTTAAGATATAAAACTTTTTATCTTCCCATCCACTTACACTTTTAAAAACAGCCGCCGTACCTTCTAAGGTTTGAAAACTAGCCGACTTTTTTTGATTGGTAAATAAACTTGCAAAATATCCTTCTTCTAATTCTGTATTATTCACAAGCATGGTGGACTTAAGTGTACTATCCGACAACCTCATCTTTTCTTTATTATCTGCAATTAACTTGAGAGGCGCTGGATTTTTAAGGGGCACATAAGCACTGCGTTTACCACGACGCTTTTTACCTTTCTTGGAAATACTTTTTTTACCCTTCTTTTTTGACTGAACAGTGGCCTTCTTCTTATGTTGAACAGTTGTTTTTACTGAATGCTTTTTGGTCTGCTTACCCTTGGCGGCATAAGAAGACAATTGGCCAGATAGGCCAATGACTACAAAAACCAGTAAAATCAATCTCTTAAGCATCTGGCGAAGGTACAAAAATGAATGGCAAAGAAAGTAGTAAATATGTTAATTATATATTTATGTAATATATAATCATCAATAATTCAATATTCTCCATTCATTTGGATAGTAATTATTCGACCTATTGGGTAGTAATTTTGCCCAACCTAAACGGGTATTTTTATATTGAATGGCATGCCAGCCTTTTCCCCCTGGTAAATGTAAATCGGCCCTTCTTAAGTATTGTAAGGCAGTGACTTCATCTACTTCCATGGTTTGAAAGGGTAAATTCTTCCAAGTACTCATAGCAAGTGCATGTGCTGGAATTAAGTCAGCCCCTTTAATACTTCCTATGGCCAAGCCCATTTTTTTTACATACAAGTTTTTAAGCAAACTATTATAAGCATCTTTAAATTCAATAGCTAAAGCAATAATATTTTCTTGATGATTGATAAAATAATAATCTTCAGGCAAAGAAAAATGTGCATTTAAAACCTCTGTTTCTTTTTTAGTGATGGCAGTGGTTGTAAAGGAAGAATCGTAATAAGCAGAACTAGTTGACAATTCTTTTTTAAATACCGCTAAGAAAAAACCTTCTCCTTTTACTTTATCGGGATAAAATCTATACCCATTAGCATGATGCACTGGACTTTCGCTTTTAATAATGTTCCAAGCATCTTCGATATTTAAATCAATACTTTTCATTCCCTCTATTGAAGCAATTTTATCTAAAATATTTTCATCTTCTTGCATTGAATAAGAACAGGTAGAATAAATTAAATAACCGCCTTCCTTTAAGCAATCAATACTATCATCAATTATACGCGACTGCCTTACACTGCAATGCTGCACAGCATCAATGCTCCAATGCTCAATAGCTTCAGGATCTTTTCTAAATAAACCACTGCCACTGCAAGGCGCGTCAATTAATACAATATCAAAAAACTGAGGCAGTGCTTTAAAATGAGAAGGGTCGTTCTGTGTTACTACAATATTATCAGCTCCCCACTTAGTTGTATTCTCTACCAAAATGGCATTTCTATTTTTAATAGTTTCATTCGCTACCACTAAGCCCTTTTGAAAATAGTTAGCAAGTAAACTGGTCTTACCCCCTGGCGCTGCACATAAATCTAAAACATGCAAAGGGCCTGGCTGAGGTGCAATTTGCTCTAAGGCATGATGCAAAAACATACTACTAGCCTCTTGCACATAATAAGCCCCTGCATGCCATAAGGGATCTAGTACAAATAGGGGACGCTCTTTTAAATAGAATCCATCAGCACACCAAGGAATAGGACTAGCCTCTTCAAAAAAAGAAGAAGGGTTTTCTTTAAATGATTTTTGGGTGTTTATTCTTATAGAAGTAATCGACTCTTTTAACGCATGGGTTTGTATAAATGCCTGCTCGTCAAAACCAGGTAAGCCTTTTAAAGATGATATGAATGAGTTAGGTAGCAATATATAAATAGTTTAAAAACGGATTATAAAGTTTTCTTTCTCTAATTGTTCCTGTCTAAAAAACACAATGCCCAATTTATATAAATCAATGGTAAGCTTAACCTCCTTATGCATTTTAATTGTCTCCCAACTAACTTCCATTTTTTTACTAACATGTATGCCCTCAAAAATTAATATACTTTGGGTATTTATTTTTTTTAAAGCGGCATTAAAATAGTTTGTTAAATCTTCTGCATTTTTAATTTGCTTTATATATAAAAGCCCAATGGTATTTGTATTTTCTATCTCTTCTAAAACCTTTACTTTGCTTGAAGGTATAGCTTCCAATTCCATTACAGACACTGGCATATAATAAGCAACCATACGAGTTACTAAGGCACGGTATTTATTAGAATAGTCAGCCTCTTGTTTAAGTTCTTTATTATTTAAAACGGAACAAATAAAACTAAATACAAAGGGGGAATGCACTCCATGGCCCTTCCCATTGGCGGCATTAATATAGTATTTGAAATAGTTAAATAAGGTAAATGGAAATGTATAAGACATGCTATTTCCTTTTCCAACATTCAAAGTCAAAAGAAAATGCATGCTTTTCATCGGCCGCATTTTGGGTGCTGC
>CALPSK010000186.1 GCA_943326215.1 Sediminibacterium ginsengisoli
GCTGTAAACAATCCTCTTTCTCTCTTTTTAAATACAACATCCCAATTGCCTTTGTATCTTAAAATTTTAGGAACAAGTACTCCATTGAAATAAGTCATCTCCACTTCCATCTGTACATTAAAATCGTATACCCCAGCTTTATAACTTAATGAATAGTTACGACCCAATACTTCTAAGGTTCTTGGATTAAACCAAGTAATCATTTGGTCTACCACTACTCTATCTTGTTTAAAAAAGCCAAGGTCTTGTTTAGGTTGTACATCAAATACATATACTAATTGTCCATGGTAGTCGACATAGTCTAATTTGTAATCGTATAGCTCATGGGCCGACTCATCGTATAAGTCTAACTTATCGCCAATAAAAGGGATACCTGCAATTTTTTTACCCGGATTAAAAAACAACATCTTTAATTGTTCTTTTGCTTTTTCAATACCCGATCCTCTTATTGTTCTTTGTTTCCCTTTTACAATATTGGTCTCTCCACAAATAGTACCCTTGGTAAAAAACAAACTAGCGTACAAAGAAGGTGTTACATAATTATAATCCCCCGATGCATCACGTAAATTACCTGTTACTTGCTCTTCCAATACTTCCATGGTTCTGCAATTGTCTTTTCTAGTTTGTTTGGTTTTACTATTCAAAGTAGCTACTACTTTTTCGTTCTTATCCTTCATTTGAATATAATTATAAGAACTATATCCTATGGTGCGCAGTGTTTTAAAGGCTTTGTAAAAACTAGTATCTTCTTTAATTTTTTGTAAAATATCTTTGTAATCAAAATTGTTTCTAACAATGGCGTCAGATAAAGTAAATTTCTGACCGTCTACATTAAAAGTGGTATCCTGTGCATTTAGTTTTGCAATGCTGCATACAAGCATTACCAAGATAATACCAATATATTTAAAGCCTGTATATTTAAAACCTTTACATTTTGAAATCGAAAAACGCATAATGAATTATTTAATTTGAATCATCTTATAATCAACCCTTGTATTTCCTTTAGAAATATCATTTAATTTTCCTTGTAAAATTTTACGGCGAAGTGGCTTTAAATAATCAATGAATAGTTTTCCATCAATATGGTCGTATTCATGTAAAATAATTCTAGCCGTCATACCGTTAAAAGTTTCTGTATAGGACTTGAAGTTTTCATCCATATAAGACAAGGTCACTGTCTCAGCCCTGGTGATATCTTCTCTAATTTTAGGAATACTTAAACAACCTTCATTGTATACCCATTCCTTACCCCCTGTTTCGAGCACTTTGGCATTAATAAATACTTTTTTAATACCAGGTGCATCAGGATACACTTCATCCTCTTCTTCTCTACTCGCAAAAATTTGTTCACTATCCATTACAAATAAGCGAATGTTCTTATTAATCTGTGGCGCAGCCAGTCCCACCCCATTACTTTCATACATGGTTTCCCACATGTCTTCAATTAATAAAGCCAAGCCAGGATAGTCTGCCTCAATGGGCGGACTTATTTTTCTTAAAATAGCTGCACCATAGGCAACAATTGGTAAAATCATACACTCAACTTTATAAAATCTACAATGGGGATATTGGCTGCAAAGTTATCAATAAAAGATGGCTTTACGAACGGTTCGTCAGATATTCCTGTAATAACATGGTAGCAGCCACTCTATCAATGGTTTTTTTGTCTCTTCTGTCGTTTTTCTTCATGCCCATTTCCACCATCGCCCTCACGGCATTTTTAGAACTATAACGCTCATCAACTGTTTGAATGGGTATGTTGGGAAATTTCTTGCCTAAATCAATGATGGCTTTTTGCACCAGCGGCGTAGCATCTGTGGGTGTATTATCTAAATTAAGGGGCTCTCCTATTAATATAAGTTCAACGGGTTCTTTGGAAAAATAATTGGCTAAAAAAGTAAATAGCTCTTTTGTATCCACGGTGGTAAGTGCCGTTGCAATAATTTGCAAAGGGTCGGTTACTGCTAGTCCGCATCTTTTTCCACCATAATCAATACAAATAATTCTAGCCAATGGATACTCGTTAAAATGATAAAATGATTGCCGTAATTACAAAGATACTAAAGACAATGCTCGCAATACCATTCGCCGTCATGAATGCCAAATTGACTTTAGATAAATCGGCGGGTGTAACAATACTATGTTGATAGATAAGCATACTATTAAATAATAGTAAACCAATTAAATACAACCAATGAAAATCTCCCACGAAATAAGCAGCCCACAAAAAAACTCCAGAAATAAAATGAAAGACTCTAGCAATGCTTAATGCTTTATCACCACCCCAATGACTTGGCATAGAATAAAGTGATTGTGCTGTATCAAAATCTGCATCCTGTAATGAATAAATGATATCAAATCCACTTACCCAAAAAATAATAGCAAATGAAAAAATTAATGGAAGTATATTAAATTCTCCTGTCACTGCTAAATAAGCGCCAATAGGCGCTAAGGAAAGGCCAACGCCTAAAACCAGATGACATAAATAAGTAAAACGTTTTGTATAACTATAAAATAAAATCACAAATAAGGCTACGGGTGAAAGGTAAAAGCAAATGGTATTAATAAAATAAGTAGCAATAATAAAAATGACTGCATTCACCATTACAAAACCCAAAGCTTTTTCTGCTTTAATAATACCTGCAGGAATTTCTCTAATGGCCGTTCTTGGATTTAGCTGGTCGAAATGACGATCCAAATAACGATTGAACGCCATTGCTGCCGAACGGGCTGTGATCATACAAACTATCACCAAGCAAAAACGAATGATTATCACGCTATTTTGTAATTCAATATTATTATTCTTTAAAGCAGCAATACCTAGTGTAAAACCAATCAATGCAAAGGGCATTGCAAAAATGGTATGCGAAAATTTCACCAGGCTTAAATAATTCTTTACTGCCGACATATTTTTAATTCTATTAATTATAATTTACTCTTCTATCTATACTCATCCTAAATTTACTAATACTAAATCTACTTTTAACTATCTCACCATCTCCCATAAAACAATAGCCGCGGCTACTGAAATATTTAGAGAATGTTTCATGCCGTATTGTGGAATTTCAATAGCCCCATCACATATAGCCAACACTTCATCACTCACCCCTTCCACTTCATTACCAAATACAAAGGCAAGTGAGTTGCTTGAACCTGTGTTTGACTTTTCGTTGATATAAGTTTTGAAGTTTTCCAAAGATATAGATCCTTGGGTTTGTTCTATGGCAAATACTTTATAGCCCTGCTCTTTTAAAGCAGTGACTGCCTCAAAGGTATTTTCATAATAGACCCAGTCTACCGATTCAGTGGCGCCTAAGGCCGTTTTATGAATATCTCTATGAGGAGGCTGTGGTGTAAATCCACAAAGGCAAATACCTGAAATTAAAAAAGCATCGGAGGTTCTAAAAACACTACCCACATTGTGCATGCTACGGATATTATCCATGACCACCACCAGGGGCTTTTTGTCGGCCAATTTAAAGTCGGCCACCGTCTTTCGTCCCAACTCGTCCATGCTTAGTTTACGCATATGCAAAAGTAGGCTTTTTATGAAAAATTCTGTAGGTTTGTCCACCATGTCAA
>CALPSK010000187.1 GCA_943326215.1 Sediminibacterium ginsengisoli
TAGTCCTAATTTATTTTCTTTTAATAATCCCTATGGTGCTTGTCCAACTTGTGAAGGCTATAGTCAGGTATTGGGCATCGATGAAAACTTAGTCATACCGAATACTAATTTATCGGTTTACGATGGAGGAGTGGCGCCATGGAAGGGAGAGAAATTAGTTTGGTGGAAGGATCAGTTTGTAAAAGAGGCAGGAAAGGCAGGCTTTCCTATTCATCAACCTATTAATAAATTAACAAAAACACAAACCACACAATTATGGAAGGGTGTGGGCAAGGCATTAGGGATAGATGATTTTTTTGAAGATGTAAAAGCGCATTTATATAAAGTACAGTTTAGAGTAATGCTAAGTAGGTATCGTGGAAGAACCAACTGCCCCGATTGTGAAGGATACCGCGTGCGCAAAGAAGCCTTGTATGTAAAAATTGCAGGCAAACATATTGGAGAATTATGTGCGATGCCAGTAAAGGATTTACAAGTATGGTTTACGCAGTTAAAATTATCGGAGCATGATAAACAAGTAGCCAAGCGTTTACTAATTGAATTAGAACAACGCATTCAAACTTTAATGGATGTGGGCTTGGGTTATTTAACTTTATCGAGGCTTGCGAATAGTTTAAGTGGTGGAGAAAGTCAAAGAATACAATTAACCAGATGTTTGGGATCGAACTTAACCAACTCTTTATATATTTTAGATGAGCCAAGTATTGGACTGCATTCAAGAGATACAGAAAGGCTTATCAAAGTGTTACAAAACTTAAGAGACTTAGGCAATACAGTGGTAGTGGTAGAACACGACGAACAAATAATGCGACACGCCGATCATATCATAGATATGGGGCCACTTGCAGCCCATCAGGGCGGAGAAGTAGTAGCAGTGGGCAATGCAGCAGCGCTTATCAAAGATAAAAATAGTTTAACGGGTAAATATTTGAGTGGGGCTATGAGCATACCTATTCCTGCTAAAACAAGAATCTCCAAACACTTTATAAATTTAGAAGGGGCTTATTTACATAATTTAAAAACCATTGACGTACAATTCCCACTACATAGTTTATGTGTAGTAAGTGGAGTGAGTGGAAGTGGAAAAACTACCTTGGTGAAACAAGTATTGTACAATGCCTTATTAAAAGCAAAAGCACTTCCCACTGAAATAGTAGGCGGTTATAATGCTATTAGTGGCGACTTACATTTGATAGATCAAATAGAAATGGTGGACCAGAACCCTATTGGAAAATCATCGAGGTCTAATCCGGTAACTTATATTAAAGCATACGATGCTATTAGAGATTTATATTCCAAACAGGCCCTTTCAAAAATTAGAGGCTTCTTGCCTAAGCATTTTTCTTTCAATGTTGATGGAGGCAGATGCGATACCTGTAAAGGAGAAGGGGAGCAATTAGTAGAAATGCAATTTTTAGCCGATGTACATTTAACCTGTGAAGATTGCGGAGGAAAGAGATTTAAAGAAACCGTATTAGAAGTGCAGTGCAAAGGGAAAAATATTTACGAAGTTTTAGAGATGAGTGTAGATGAGGCTATTGCATTTTTTAGTGAAGAAAAAAATATAGTACTTGCTATTAGTCCATTGCAAGAAGTGGGATTAGGTTATGTAAAATTGGGACAGAGCAGTAGCACTTTAAGTGGAGGAGAAGCGCAGAGAGTAAAACTAGCTAGCTTTTTAGGTAAGGGCAAGGCCAGTAATAAAATGTTATTCATATTTGATGAACCTACTACAGGATTACATTTTCACGATATTCATAAATTATTAAAAGCCTTTAATGCTTTAATTGAGCAAGGTCATTCTTTAATAGTTGTTGAACATAATACCGATATTATTAAAGTAGCCGACTGGGTTATTGATATGGGACCAGAGGCAGGCGAGGGTGGTGGCACCGTTGTTTTTGCGGGTGTACCCAAGGTTTTAGCCAAATCCAAGGCTTCTCAAACAGGGAAGTACTTAGACTAGTTTCTATATAACTTGTTCAAAATCAAATAGTTAGCAAAACTAAATTTTGCTAACTTAAATTTCTAGTATTATTTTTGTTGTAACTAAAAAATAGTTGCAAATTTGTATGACAAAGAAAGATAAACTACTAGAAAGGTTCTTAAGTGTACCTAAGGATTTTACATTTGACGAATTAAAAACGTTATTAAGAAGTCTTGGTTATGAGGAAGATAATAAAGGAAAAACATCAGGATCAAGAGTGGCGTTTGTTCATTTAATTTATAATGAAAACATACTCATTCATAAACCGCATCCTGGTAAAATATTAAATAGAATTTACTTAAAAAAAATTATACACGACCTAACTTTAAAACAAATTATATGAACAACACCTTAACCTATAAGGGTTTTTTTGCAACTGTAGAATTTAGTGATGAAGATAACTTATTGTTTGGAAAGATTGAAGGGATTAATGATTTGATCATGTTTGAAGGGTCATCAGTCACGGAGTTTAAAAAAATTTTTAAAGAAGCAGTGAATGATTATATAGAAATTTGCAAGCAATCAAATAAGCCCTGCCACAAAAGTTTTAAGGGCTCTTTTAATGTTCGCGTAAAGCCAGAAGTACATCAACGTGCTGCAAGGTTGGCTACTATGAAGGGAATTAGTTTGAATCAGTTAGTGCAAAACGCTATTGAGAAAGAATTAGAAGCGGCTTAGTAATATTTTATGTAGGTACTAACTAGTATAATAGACTACCTTAATCTATCAGCACTTTTCACTTTACGATCGTCTTTGTAAATATTAACTATTGCCATTATTTGCAGTACAGGTATGATGAATAATGCAAGCGAAGGTAAGGTGAAGCCGCCACCTGGATTGGCTATGACTATTTTGTAAACGAAATATCCAATAAGTGCCGACAATAAAAAGTTCATAAGCACTACTTTAAGTTGCAACATACGGTTGCCGTATAAAAAGATAGTGATAAAAGAAAGGCAAGCACTAAATGCCAAAGAGATAAGGGTGCTATACCCTTTGCTACCATTAATTTCTAAAGCAAAGGGCGTAGGCGTATAATAAAAAGGAAAACGCAAAGCAGAAAAGGCTGCAGCGCTTGCAAGTAAAAGCCAAATGGTTTGTATTCTTTGTATCATAGTATAAAGTTAATCTATTTCAAATAAAAAAACCTCCGGGTAAGGGAGGTTTTAGGTATAATTTAAATGCCGCTAAGGCTAGTAAGCGTAATTTGTTTTTTTAATGATTAAACTCATTCAATTCAAATACTAATCCTATCCTAGTTCTGGATACAATACAAATTGCTCCATAAACTTGTTTACTTCTTTTTTAGTATCTGCCAAAACAGTTTCATTGTCTGCATTCATTAAAGCTTTGTCAATAGATTCTACTACAAAAGGAATATGTGTTTCAGTCATACCTCGTGTTGTAATTGCAGCCACACCAAAACGAATACCTGAAGTAACAAAGGCAGATTTATCATCGTAAGGCACCATGTTTTTATTTGCAGTAATATCGGCATGTCCTAAAACCTGTTCCGCTTTTTTACCACTAATATTTTTATTGCGTAAATCAATTAACATTAAATGATTATCGGTACCACCACTAATA
>CALPSK010000188.1 GCA_943326215.1 Sediminibacterium ginsengisoli
AAAGAGAATATTAACAAAATAATTAAAAATAGAGAGTATATATATTTCATTTTTTTAATTTTTTCTTAATTAAATATATGATTTATTTATAATAACAAATCATTCACATCAAAATCTGAATCAAATTCAAAATTTTCCATGTAGTAATGTTAGTGGTGCGTGTGTCTGGGTGGTTTATGTTCTCACTTTTCTTCAAAGTCAATAAGAAAACACTCATAATTGTGTTTGTTAATTTTAATCAAGTTCATCCAATTCCACCCCTTCACTTCCATTAACCCCTGTTTTCCCTAATAAACACAAAACCTGGCCAGAACCTGGCCGAGAATTATACCAAACAAAAAGGGTCTACGCCTTTAACAGCATAAACCCTTGAAAATCTTGCCTTTCGGCTGTGGGCCCACCAGGGCATGATCCTGGGACCCCCTGATTATGAGTCGTGCTAATATATTTAGTATATATTTTCCATTAGTTGCAACTATTTGACTATCAGCTCATTTATAATACATATATTTGCTAATATATTTAGTAATTTGCTATAATTTCGTATATTTGTATGCAAATTGTATGTACAATGAGGATATTAATTGAAGTTATATTAGATAAGCGAAGGAGTAAGTCTTCGGGCCTTTATGCAGTTAAAGTAAGGGTAACCTATTTGCGCCAGCAGAAGTATTATTATGTAGGGCTAGATCTGTCCCAAGATGAGTTTGATAATGTTATGGCACTTAAGGTTAAACTTGCCCATAAGGATAAAAGGATTGCAATAGATAATCGATTGGCTGAAATAAGAAATGCTATAGATGGGTTGTCAAACTTTTCTTTTGGTCAGCTAGACGTTGCATTAAAAAGTGCAGTGACTGACTCTAATGATATCTTTCCATTGTTTGAAAGGATGTATCAAGAAAAGATCCAAGAAGAAAAATTCAGTACCGCTTCAACTTACAAAACATCCATTAGGTCGTTTAAGGAGTTCCAAGGACGTATTGGTTACTTTGACATTACTCCATCATTTCTCAAGAGGTACGAAGCTGCAATGCTTAAGAAAGGGTATAGTGCAACAACTATTGGTATAAACGTTAGAAATCTTCGGACACTTTATAATAAAGCTGTAGCAGAAAAAATTATAACTGACGTTACCTTATACCCGTTTAAAAAATCTTCATACAAAATTCCTAGAGGGAAGAATATAAAAAAGGCGCTTGATAAAGAAGAAATAATGAAGATCTATCATTTTAACGACTACCATGCTCCAATTGAAAAGTGGGCCAAAGAAATGTGGATCCTGTCCTATTTATTAAACGGCATTAATCCAAGTGATTTATTTCGGTTGCCTAAAACTAGTTTTGATGATGGGTATATATCGTTCTACAGAAAGAAGACCGAAGATTCATCTACTTCAAGTTTGCCAATAGTTATTTACGTTAGGGATGAAGCAAAGCATATCATTGAAAATTGGTCCAAAGATACTTCTCCTTTTTTGGTTAATGGACTTGAAGAGGGTATGAGCGAAGAGCAAAAGTTTAAAACTATCCATCAAAAGATAAAGATGATTAACGATTACATGAGAAGAATTGCCGGTAGAATTGGTATAGACAAACCTTGTACTTGCTATTACGCTCGTCATTCTTATGCTCAGTCACTAAAAGAATCTGGTGTTGCAATTGAAGTAATATCAGAAAGCCTGGGCCATTGTTCCCTTGCCACCACGCGTTTCTATTTATCATCTTTTAAAAGAGAAACAATAAAAAATGCCGTAGCAAACCTGCTAGATTAAACATAGCAAGTTTAAACTTGTAAAGTTTACGAAAGCCTTTGTGGGCATGGGTTGTAGAGGAATAAAATTTCCGTTAATAGTTGTTGGTTTCACTTTTTTATTGTATATTATTAATGTAGGGATACTAATCCCCCCTATATTAATTTACCCCAATGAAAGAACTTATTTCTATTGCCGAAGCCGCAAGCTATTTAAAAATGCCGCTTCAATCCGTTTACAAATTAACATCAAAAAGACTTGTCCCATTCTATAAGCCTGGGAAGAGAATCCTTTTTGATGTCTCTGAACTTGATGCTTGGTTGTTAAAAAGCCATAAAGAGGTATCTAGTAAATCATCCAAAGTCAATCTTATCAATAACCCAAAATTAAAAAATTAAGAAATGAATAATACTCTTATACAGTCTTTAATTATTAGGAAACATTTGATTAATGCTGGTTATAATAATATTGTCATTGAAAATAGTGACACAAGATTAATCCATCGTTTTTTTACTAAGCACATTAGGTTGCCCAAAAATATGGATAGTAATAGTTATAGAATGGTTTCAATAATAAGTGAATATGCATTGGAACTCATCGAAAAGCATATTAAGGATAAGGCAACATTAACATTGCCTTCACCAGATAAAACATTAATAAACCCGTTTGGTGAGATAGTCGACCCAATTAAAATTAATTTAAGCTAATGATATCCCAACAGCAATCAATAAAAAATATGAGGTTCTTTAGCATATATAATGAGCCTAAGCCAAATCCCTTAAGAATTTTGACTAGAGAAGTAGTTGATATTGAAATGGAAAGTGAAAATGTAAAGGATGTATTAAAAAACTTACTTCTTTATATCCATGCTAAATCACCACGTGAGGCTAATCAAATGCAGGATGATGAAAATATAACTGAGCGAATGCAGATAGTTATTACAGTTTCATTCCTTTTAGAGAAAGCGGAGAAGCATCAATGGCCTTTAGTGAGATACCAAAATTCATTTTATGTATATACTGGATCTTATTGGCAAAAGATACATGAGGATGTACTCAGAAACTTTTTAGGTACAGCAGCACAAAGGATAGGTATTCATTCACTTATTGCAAAGCATTACGCCTTTAGAGATCAATTAATGAAACAGTTCAGGTCTGATGCATTCTTTGAAACGCCAAAGCAGGACGATGCAGTTACTAAGATTAATTTATCTAATGGCACATTTGTTATTTCTCCAACAATTAGATACTTAAAGCCATTTGATAAAGATGATTTTATGCTATACAAGCTTTCTTTTCCATATGAAACCAATGCTAGCTGCCCTAAATTTGTATCTTATATAGATAGAGTTTTACCTGATGTAGATAAACAAAAGGTCCTAGCAGAGTTTCTAGGGTATGTTTTTTTAAAGAACAATGTTTTAAAGTTAGAGAAGGGTCTTATTCTTTATGGCGATGGATCAAATGGTAAATCAATTTTTTTCGAAATCGTGTTAAAGTTACTAGGCACAGAAAATGTTTCTAATTACACCTTGCAATCGTTAACTGATTCAAGTGGATATACAAGGTCCTTGTTACCTGGTAAGCTATTAAATTATGCTTCTGAGATCTCTTCGAAGATGAACCCAACAATGTTTAAAATGCTAATTTCTGGTGAACCAGTTGAAGCAAGGATGATCTACGATAAGCCATTTCTGCTTCAAGATTATTGCAAGTTTATGTTCAACACAAATGTTTTACCAAGAGATGTTGAACATAATGAAGGCTTCTTTAGAAGGTTTATCATTATAAACTTTGATCAACACATT
>CALPSK010000189.1 GCA_943326215.1 Sediminibacterium ginsengisoli
AAACAATAATTTTCTTCTTTTTGGTGGAGATAGATTCGTTAGAATGTAGCGTCTTGCTCATAGGTATTAAATTGGGCAAAAATACATCAGCGAAATCATTTCTACGAATTTTTATCCAAGGGTTTTCCACCAGCTTTTACCTTACTAGGCATAGCTCCTCCCAGCGGGTGGTATAGCGTTTGCTACGCCTTTCGCTACGCATTTTCCAGTTTTTCTGGGTGCCACTCGTGCCAAATTTCACTATATCGTTGCGGTAGGCGGCATTCATATTGTCTATAACATTCATTAGTTTCTTACGTCTGGTGTCGCTAGGGGCAACAAACATATTGGTTTGAAGGCTGTTATCGGGGACAAAATCGCTTAAGATCACACCCGCTTTTTTATAAATCTCCCCCTGCTCAAATAAGCTTTTGCCTAGGGTGACGACCGCTTTAATAATATCGGGGCTAATTTGACTTGGGTTGTCAAGTAGGGTGAAGCCGCTTACTTGCCTGCCCCTGTGGTAGTAAGATTTGTCTAAATGAACAGGTGCTTTTTTGAGTAAAAAAACACTTATACCACAGGCCGCACTATGTTGTCTTCTTAATTTTTCAGTCGCACGGGCGGCATAGGTAGCGAGGGCTTCTTCTATTTCTTGCCAATCGCTTACTTCTCTTCCAAACATGCGGGTAGTGGCAATCATTTTTTTTTCGTTGCGAGGCGCTTGCATGCCATGCGTTTTATGACCTTTTAATTCTCTTATTAATTTAATACCTGTAATGCCGCCTAAAAAACGTTTGCCCCAACTAAGGTCTTTGATACTAAGTGCAAAGGCCGTGTGCACACCATATATTTTTAATTTTTCGCTATAACTAAAACCAATGCCCCAAATATCTTCCACCGGTGTTTCTTGTAAAGCTTTTTGTATTTTTTGAGTGGTATTTAAAATAACAATGCAACCTGTTTTTATTTTATTTTTTTTAGCTAGTCGGTTCGCGACTTTACTTAATACTTTATTAGGGCCTACGCCAATAGACACAGAAATGCCTGTCCAATTTTCAATGGTATTTTTAATATTGATACAAAAGTTTTCTAAGCCCTCGGGCGGAATATGTGCTAGGTCTAAGAAGGCTTCGTCTACCGAATACACTTCTACACAGCCCGGTGGCAGTAGCTGTCGCATGGTTTCCATGACGCGCCAACTAAGGTCTCCGTATAAATGATAGTTAGAAGAAAAAGCGTGTACTTTATTTTTTTCAATGAGTTCTTTGGCTTGAAAATAAGGAACGGCCATGGCAATGCCTAACTGCTTCGCTTCATCGGAACGAGATACAATACAACCATCGTTATTACTTAAGACTACAATAGGAGCTTGCCTGAGTTGTGGTTGAAAAAGCCTTTCACAAGAACAATAAAAACTATTACAATCTACAATGGCTTGCACAAAAAATTATTTTCAAGATGAACCATTTTACAAACTATGTATCACAAAACTAACAATGCCCCAAGTGCTATACTGTTCTAGTTGAGCTACTTGAATAATGCCATATCTTTTATTTTCAGGAACCAGGCTAATACTATTTTCTTGTATTTGTAATCGGCGTACTAAAAATTCTCCATTCAAAACAGCTACCACTACTTTGCCTGAGCTCGCAGGAAGGCTTCTATCTACAATTAAAATATCGCCTATATGAATGCCGGCACCTAACATGGCATCGCTGTTCACGCGAAAGAAAAAAGTAGCGGGCTTATTGCGAATAAGTTGCTCGTTAAGGTCAATACCTCTTTCCATAAAATCGTCGGAGGCCGCTCCAAAACCGGTGGCATTGGCCTGTATAATCTGACCCGATTGGTAGTTCTTATTAATCTGTTGGGTGGCAATTCCTTCTGCTGGCTCTCTATCTATAAATGACATAAAACTAAATTTATTAGCAATATTAACTAAATAATTTAGTATTTAATACATTTATTTATACCCTTTTTTTCTGCGATTTATACCCTGTTTTGGAGGGACTATTTTTCTAGGTGTTTATAATCAGGACTTTATCAAGGGGGTTAGCGTATATTGGGCCTGAAACCGCGGTAGTATGTCAAAATTTTATATCGATCCCATTATTGGCAGAGCCAAAACCATTGACACTTCTTTTTATTTAGAGCCTCAAATTTTGGAAGCTTCTAAAGAAAAAATATTTGCCCCTAGCTGGCAGTATGTTGGACATACAGGCATGATTCCGAATGTAGGCGACGCACATCCATTTAAATTATTGGAAAATTATATAGGGGAGCCCTTGGTACTTACAAGAGATACAAATAATCAAGTTCATTGTTTATCAAATGTATGTACACATAGAGGGAACTTAATGGTATACGAACCTTGTTCTGCGCAAAAGCATCTGCGTTGTAAATACCATGGCAGGGCTTTTCATTTAGATGGAAAATTTATTTCCATGCCAGAGTTTACGGCAGTGCAAAATTTTATTCCAGAAAATAATCATTTACATAATTTGCCTTTATTTCAATGGGGGCCTTTATTATTTACACAATTAACCAAAGGCATTGGCCCAGAAGTTTTTTTTCAAGAAATGCAAAAGCGTGTAGGATGGTTGCCTATTGATAAATTAGTTTTTGATGCAGCAAGATCGAATGATTATTATATTAAAGCCAACTGGGCACTCTACTGTGAAAATTATTTAGAAGGCTTTCATATTCCTTTTGTACATCCAGGGCTTAATGCTTTTTTAGATTTTAAAGATTATTCTACTGAGTTATTTCCTTATGCAAGTTTGCAATTAGGTATTGCCAAAAATAATGAACACTGTTTTGATATGCCTTCAGCACATCCAGATGCAGGTAAAAAAATAGCCGCTTATTATTTCTGGGTGTTTCCTAACATGATGTTTAATTTTTATCCATGGGGCTTGTCGGTGAATATTATTACACCTATTGATGCAGGTAATACTAAGGTGAGCTTTTTAAGTTTTGTATTTGATGCAAGCAAGCTAGGCCAAGGAGCTGGAAGCGGCTTAGATACAGTGGAACAAGAGGATGAAGAAATTGTACAACATGTACAAGAAGGCATTCGCTCTCGTTTTTACCATTATGGAAGATATGCCACTTTGCGTGAGCAAGGTACCCATCACTTTCATAGTTTATTGGCCAATTTCTTGCAGCAATAAAAACGCTACTATTTTTAATTCATTTTTCGAGTGAATTATTTAACCCACTGCAGGGCTAGAGTCCAGTTGCTGCCTGCGTACACATGGTATTTTTCAGAAAAACTTCCTTGGTTCAAGGCAAAAGATACATTCATTAAACTATTTAAATAGGCAAGTGGTTTTCCAACGCCAACAGCTCCAAAAGTATTTTCAAAAGGCATACTACCTGTATACACTAATTTTTTACCTTCAAAAATTTCTACCTGTATTTCATTTTTGCTATGTGCTAAGGCAGTAAATTTTTTCCAATAGGCTTGGTCTATATTGGTCCAAATATTTCCATATTGAATATCTAGTATATCAATGGTGCCTTTTAATTGATTACCCACTAATGCTGCTT
>CALPSK010000190.1 GCA_943326215.1 Sediminibacterium ginsengisoli
AAGCTATGAATAAAAAATTAACAGCGACTGAAAGCAGAGTACTTCAGTTAATTGCTGAACAAAAAAAGAGTAAAGAAATAGCTGCAATATTATTTGTATCTGAAAAGACTATTCGTAACCATAGGTATAATATTAAAAAGAAATTAGACCTGCCTAAGGAGAATAATAGTTTGTTAAAGTGGGCGATATTGAATTTCAAAATATAGGATAGCCGTCGCTTCGCTCTTTTATCATATACTTTACTAAAAAGTATATCGGATCACCTCACTTCGTTCTTATTACTATATTTTTTTTAAAATATAGGATAGCCGTCGCTTCGCTCCGGCATCCTGTTAACCCTCAGTGCAAAAGCATAAAAACATTAGCCTCAACAAAAGTCCACTTCGCGGCCTTTATGTTATTTCATTCATGCGCGATTTCAAGCGAGCTTGAATCGCTTATTCTTGAAATAACAAAGCCCCAACTGTCGTTGAGGCTTATGTTTTCTTTTTTGGTCGGGAAGACAGGATTCGAACCTGCGACCACCTGGTCCCAAACCAGGTACGCTACCGGACTGCGCTACTTCCCGTTCCTATTACTAGTTGCCTAGTAAATATTGTTTCCGGTGTATTCTACTTTTTTATATCTAATCCAAGAACTAAATGAGAGCGGAGAGGAAGGGATTCGAACCCTTGGTACAGTTTAACCCGTACGGCAGTTTAGCAAACTACTGATTTCAGCCACTCATCCACCTCTCCTCCAAAACCTCTTTCGAGGGCTGCAAAAATAAGCAGCTTGGCCTTAAATACCTAAAAAAAGTCCGGAATAAACTCAAATAAAGTTCGTTCCGGACCAGAATATAGTTATTTAATAATTTGTAGTGGTAAAAGGGCTTCTTACATAGCCGCTAACTGCACTTTTTGAGTAAGCTCCATCACGTTCTCTCTGAACATAGAGTCGGTATCCATTAAGTCCTTCACCGTTTGGCAAGAATGTATAACCGTGGTATGATCTCGTCCTCCAAAATGCTCTCCAATGGTTTTTAAAGAATTCTTTGTGAAAGCCTTCGCTAAGTACATGGTAATTTGACGCGCTTGTACAATTTCACGCTTACGTGTTTTTTGTAACAATTTATCATAAGGTACTTCGAAGAATTCACAAACCATTTTTTGAATAGCGTCGATAGTAATTTCTTTACTACTTGTTTTCACAAAGTTGCGTAATACCTTCTTCGCTAATTCAACATCAATTTCTTTTTTATTCAAAGAAGACTGTGCTAATAAGGATATCAAAGCACCTTCTAATTCTCTCACATTCGTGTTAATATTGTAAGCCACATACTTCACCACTTCTTTTGGCATGTCTAAACCATCGGCCTTCATTTTCTTTTCCAAAATTTCAATACGGGTATCGTAATCTGGTACTTGAATATCGGCACTTAATCCCCAACGGAAACGACTTAGTAAACGCTCTTGTAAACCTTCTAAATCCTTAGGAGCTTTATCAGAAGTTAAAACCAATTGTTTACCGCTTTGGTGTAAATGGTTGAAGATGGCAAAAAAGGCATCTTGAGATTTTTCAGCTCTGTTAAAAAACTGAACATCATCTATAATTAAGACATCTATTAATTGATAAAAATGAATAAAGTCATTAATGGCATTATTGCGGCTATGATCTTGGAACTGATTAATGAATTTTTCAGAACTCACATACAAAACCACTTTGTTTGGATGAATGCGTTTTACGTCATTTCCAATAGCTTGAGCTAAATGTGTTTTACCTAAACCTACTCCTCCATAAATAACCAAGGGATTAAAAGAATTGGCTCCTGGCTTTTCAGCCACTGTTTTACCAGCTCGGCGCGCTACCCTATTGCAATCCCCTTCAATAAAGGATTCAAATGTATAATTATGGTTTAATTGAGGGTCAATTTGCATTTTCTTCAACCCAGGAATCACAAACGGATTTTTCACAGGATTGTCAATCACCAACGGGAAGTTCATCTCGTTGTTATTGTAAGTTTTCATGCCGCTAGCCGGAACATCCATTGAACCTTTCTTGTTGTTTCCGCTATCGACCATGATACGATACTCAAGTCTAGCTTCTTTGCCAAGCTCACGCTTCAAAGTCTTAGCTAATAAGTTAACATAATGCTCCTCGATGTATTCGTAGAAAAATTGGCTGGGAACTTGAATCAGTAAAACGTTGTCTTTTAAATCAACCGGTTGAATTGGCTCGAACCATGTTTTGAAATGTTGCCATTCGACAATATCCTTAATAATTTTTAAGCAATTACTCCAAATTAAATCTGCGCTCTTAGCCATCTTACTTCTTGCTCTTTGTATAATTAAAAAAAGGTACGTTTTGATCTTCAACCCTGGATTAAGGAATTGTGAACCGGAATGCGAATATGACGACTTATTGTTGAAAAAAAAACTTTTTTGTTTGGTTTTTTTTACATGTCCCCAAAACCCTATAAACCCCGTGTTTCTTACCCCCTAATCAGGCGTTCAAGATATATCCTTTTTCTTAAATTTCGATAGTTATCCACTTATTTTTAATTATTTATTTTTCTTAAAAAACTAATAGTTATTTGCTTTAAAGGGCAGTTATTTAGATTTGGCCTTTAAATACTACCTTTACCTATATAATCATAACTATGAGCTACGAATTAACCGGCAAATTAATTGCTAAATACGAAATCATTCAGAGAAAAGAGACCTTTAAAACAAGGGAATTTGTTGTTGAAAAAACCGATGATATTAACGGTAAAACAATAACAAATTATGTTAAATTTCAATGTGTTCAGGACCGCACCACCATGCCCGACCGCTTCAACCTAGGAGATACCGTAAAAGTACTCTTTAATATAAAGGGGTCTAAGTGGAATAAGGAAGGTAAGGACAACTATATTACCAATTTAGACGCTTGGCGTATGGAAGCAGTGGCTTTAGGAGGCAGTACAGCCCCTACAGAAAGCGCTACTTACTTTGATATACCCACCAACGAGTCTGGCGACGATTTGCCTTTCTAATAGCATTATTATACCATTATAGTAGACTAAGCAAGCGCTTATGCTACTATAATTTATTGAGCATTTTTTTAGGATAAAAACCTAACCCATGCAAACCAAAATACAAGTTCGTCTTACCCCTTCGGAAGCAGCCCATGGCCCTAGCATTATAAAGGCCATTTCTCAAATTACTGGCGAGACTGAAAGTTCCATTACAGGCTATCAAATTCTTAAAAAATCGGTGGATGCCAGAAGTAGGCAACAAATATGGGTGAACCTAAGCCTAATTACTTTCATAAAGGAACCAATTTCTCAGCGCTTTATCGAGCCTCTTATCTTCCCCACCCTCCCTTCCAATGCCAAAGAGGTTATTATTATTGGTGCTGGACCGGCCGGATTATTTGCAGCCCTTGAATGTATTCAACTAGGATTAAGACCTATTATAATTGAGAGAGGCAAAGATGTTAGAGCAAGAAGAAGAGATTTAGCAAGCTTAAATAAAGAAGGTATTGTCAAT
>CALPSK010000191.1 GCA_943326215.1 Sediminibacterium ginsengisoli
ATGTATCGGTATTAAAAATACGGCTGCTAGCAAATAAATTCGAACTCATCAATGCTCCAGAAGTCATTGCAGCATTTTTTAAAAAAATACGTCGGCTGTTCATATCTATATCGTTAAAGGTTTACAATAAGGGCTATGTTAAATATAATTATTTTTCTTCTTTTGTCATTTTATATTTATATCTCAAAACGAATGCCGCTATTAATAAAATGGCACAAGCTTCCACTAATAATTTCTCAGCATCAAAAAAATCTATGGGCCTGTCTTTTAATAAAGGGTCCATGACTAGTCCATGAACAATAAAGAGAAGTCCCGTTGCATAAGAGGTAACATGTATATTTCTCCAAGTAGTAGTGCCTAATTTCTTTTTAATGACTTTTTGAGTCGTAATTATTACTAATAGCAAGGCAATAAAAGAAATCACACCTAGTAACACAAATAGGGGCTGATGTGGTGCTGTTAATGGATAGAGTAAATTAGTAAAGGTGAATTTTGAACTTGGATCTAATGGAATAATGATAAAATGTAAAAACACAATGACTAATGCAAAATAAGCAGTGTAATTATGCATGTCAACTATTCTTAGGTCTTTAACGGAATCTGGTAATTTTTTCCAATAAGTCGACTGCTTATAAGCAGTGCTTAGCATAATACCCAATAGGATATTTAAGGTTAAAAATACTAGGGCTGTTAGGCCCAAGATGCCTGAAATTTCAATAGTTTCCATGATAATCAATTTGCTATGAAGTAAAGTTAGTGCAATTCTAAATTAAAGTAAAATAAGCAGCTTTCTCTTTGACGGGCTCGCCTATTTTAATTAAATTTAATCCTTACAGTTCCTATTAAAAAATATAGGAAATTAAAATTATTGTATGAAAAAAATATTCCTTTTTGCTGGCTTAAGTCTTGTAATCAATACTATGTTAATCTTTATGGCTACTGCACAAAATACAGGCCTTAGAAATATTGGACCTAATGATATTTATAGACTGTCTACTATTTCCAATCCAAAAATTTCTCCGGAAGGTAATTGGGTTTTATATAGTGTTTCCAAAATAGATTCTGCTAAAGATAAATTTTCAAGCAAACTATATATGGTAAGTGCAGACGGGAAAGAAACGGTTGCACTAACTGAACAAACCAAGGGCGCTTCTAATTATAGTTGGAGTCCTGATGGTAAATACATTTCTTTTCTAGCGGCTGGTAAAGAAGAGGAAGAAGGTAGTCAATTGTATTTAATGGACCGACGCGGAGGAGAGCCCATACAAGTAACGCATATTAAAGGAGAATTAGAAGCCTATCAATGGTTTAAAGATGGCAAGCATTTAATTTTTACGATTAAAGATTTTAATTATGCAGACACTGCCAAATCTAAAAATAGAAAACCTTATGAAATAGATAGGTACCGCTTTAAGGCAGACTATGAAGGCTATTTAGATAATAGAAAAACACATTTATATAGTTTTGAACTAGCTACTAAAAAATTAGATACCCTTACCAAGGGTAATTATAATGAGTCAGATCTAAGTATAAGTAGTGATGGTAAAATGATAACTTATGCAAGCAATGTAAGTGCTAGTCCCGATCAAAATGACAATGCTTCTATTTTTTTATTAGCCTTAGGAGCTTCGCAAACACCTATTCAACTTACTACCTATAAAGGTTCTAATCATTCCCCTAAATTTAGTCCCGATAATTTGTCCATTGCTTATTTACAAGCAAGTTCTGAAGATGCTTATGACATGTATGATTTAAAACAATTAGCAGTCATAGATATTAAAACCAAGTCCATTAAACTACTTACTAAAAACTATGACCGTTCCATAGATAATATAATTTGGGCGAAAGATAGTAAATCTATTTATGCCTTGGTAGAAGATGATCGAGCGCAGAATATTATGCAAATAAATGCGAGTAGCGGGGAAGTAAAACCCTTTACCAGTGAAATGGCCGTATATAATGGCTTAGATATAAATGAAAATGGAACCATGGTTGCTTTGTATAGCAATACAGCTACCCCTAATGAAATTTATATTGCGAGTAACAATAATAGTTTTCAAAAAATTACCTCTTTGCAGGATGCTTTTCTAGCACCGCTTAAAAAACTAGTGGTGAAAGGTATTTCAGCTATCGCTTCTGATAAGAATAAAGTAAATGGTATTTTATATTTACCCGATTCAAATGCAAAGAAACTACCTCTTATTTTATTTATTCATGGAGGTCCTGTGGCACAGGATGAATATTCATTTGATATGACACGTCAAATTTATGCAGCCGCAGGTTATGCAGTTGCTGCTGTGAATTATAGAGGAAGCAGTGGACGCGGTGCCAATTATACGAAAAGCATTTATGCCGATTGGGGTAATAAAGAAGTAAAAGATATTATTGGTATCACCAATGAGTTAATTAAACAAGGTATTGCGGATTCTAGTAAATTAGCTATTGCAGGCTGGAGCTATGGAGGTATTTTAACGAATTATACTATTGCTACCGATACAAGGTTTAAAGCAGCGGTGAGTGGTGCGGGTAGTTCTTTAATGCTTTCTTTTTATGGAACCGATCAATACATTACACAGTACGAGCCCGAATTAGGCAAGCCATGGAATAATTTAAAAAAATGGTTAGATGTTTCTTATCCTTTCTTTAAAGTGAAAGAAATTAAAACACCTACATTATTTATGGCAAGTGAGAACGACTTCAATGTCCCTGTGGTAGGTGCAGAACAAATGTATCAAGCCTTTAAGTCGGAAGGTATTCCTACGCAGTTAATTATTTATCCAAATCAAAATCATGGTATACGCGTTCCCTCTTATTTAGTGCATAGGTATAATAGTCATCTGAACTGGTTTAAAACTTATCTTAAATAAGAACTATGAAAACAATTCGTTGGGGTATGATTGGTTGCGGTTCTGTTGCAGAAGTGAAAAGCGGACCCGCTTTCAATAAAGCACCCCATTCGAAATTAATAGCCGTGATGCGCAGAGATGCAGAAAAACTAAAGCAGTATGCTGAAAGACATCAGGTCTCTTATTATTTTACCGATGCGAATGAACTCATAAATCATCCAGAAGTAGATGCAATTTATATAGCCACACCTCCAAAATTTCATGAAGCCTATGCTACTTCTGCTATGCAAGCAGGCAAACCTGTATATGTTGAAAAGCCCATGGGGCTTGACGTTGCAGCCTGCGAACGCATGGGTGCCTATTCAAAACAAGTACGTGTTCCATTGGTGATTGCACATTATAGAAGAGCGCTTCCTTTATTTGTAGAAGTAAAACGTTTGGTAGACACTAAAACAATTGGAGACATCATTTCAGTGCGCATTGAGATGTTAAAATATGATAGCGGCCTTTTAGACCCTGTTGAAAATTGGAGAATTGATCCAGCTGTAGCAGGAGGTGGTTATTTTTATGATTTAGCGCCCCACCAATTAGACCTTGTATTTTATTTTTTCGGCAAAG
>CALPSK010000192.1 GCA_943326215.1 Sediminibacterium ginsengisoli
TATGCATACATTAAAACCGGGTGGAAAATTAGTACTTGTAGAATTCAGGTCAGAAGATCCAGCTTCCCTCTTTTAGCTCTGCATCCAATTCTCCCGCATCCCATCCGCAATAGCCAATAAAGATTTGAATTTCTTCTTGAGTGGCAGACTCAGTGTTGATAGCTTCGATCACTTGCTCCATATTGCCGCCCAAATAAAAACCACTGTTCATTTTTTCGCCTCCTTCAATGAGATCGGGCCGCTTGTGCAATACAAAGAGGTGTTCTCTATCAACGGGCCCCCCATCCATTAGTGGAAATGGTTTACTGTGATTGAATTCAATCAGATCATGCAAGGACTTTCCAAAGGGTTTATTCGTCACAAAGCCTAAACTTTCTTCTTCATTGTGTTTAACGATTAGAATTGTTGTATGCTCGAAGTAGCTGCCATTCAAAGCGTCAGTGCTTTTGATATAAATGCCGGCTTTTAGATCACTCATAAGTTTGCAAATTATTATGCTGTAAATCCTTAGTCTAAAGTAAACTAAAAACGGGAGTTCTGTTAAAATCTTGGACTTACTTTAAATGGTGGGTCCTTTGATGTTTCATGAAAACACTTCAATTTTTACTAAAGTTCAAATTGTATGATACATCTCATTTCCTTATGTACTAAGTGATACATAAGGGTACTTAAAACAAGCCCAACTTTACATTAATAAAAAAAATTATATCATGAAAAACTCAAATATGAGGTTAGTTTTAGTAACTGTATTTACATTTATTAGCTTTTTTACATTCTCTTGTTCCAAAACTGATAGCTTAAGTATTGCAGACCAATATGGGCAGTTTAACAGTATTTATTTAAATAGTCAAATTACTACTCTACCAGTGCAAACTATTAGTGATGATGAAGCTAAGAGCCTTATTCATATGAGAGAAGAGGAGAAATTAGCAAGAGATGTATATATTACAATGTTTAATAAATATGGTCTAATGATTTTTGATAATATATCAAGAAGTGAGCAGACACATACAGATGCAATTTTACAATTGCTTACAAAGTATAATATAAATGATCCAGTAGGTGTAAATGCGATTGGTGTATTTACAGATCCTGGATTGCAAGCATTGTACACTAATCTAGTAAATGCTGGCAATGTCTCAATTTTAGAAGCATATAAAGTTGGTGCAACAATCGAAGATTTAGATTTATATGATTTAAAGGTTGATTTACTTAAAGTAGATAACCAAGATATTATATTAGTTTATCAAATGCTTTCTAAAGGAAGCCGAAATCATATGAGAAATTACTTTAGTAGTTTAAAATCTTTAGGCTTCACTTATGTTCCTCAATTTATTACTCAATCCGATTTAGATGCTATTGTTAATAGTGCTATGGAAAGAGGATTTTAATATAGTAAAGTAATCATTTCTTTCCCTCATCAAGGACTTACGTTAAATCGTGGGTCCTTTTTTGTAATTTTTGAGTAAAGAACTATGTAATAATTTAAGAATGCCCCTTAATTACAATCTTCATTATTTTATAGTTCAGTATAAAAAAACGAATTAATTGAAAGAATATGGATCTCCTTAAGAATAATGTAAAATTATTAGGAGTAGGAGGATAATACTGCTCTGAGTATTTTGTTATAATGAGTCTGTTTTCCATAATATTTATTTTTTTATTCAGGAATCAACCACCAAAATGGTAAACCCTTTGCTTTGTATAAGAACATATAATGCATTAGCCATTTTAACCAATGTCCTGCCAATCCTGGTTCGCCCATGGTGGTATTAATATCTCTACCCCAGTCAGGAAATTTTTCCCAATCGGGTACTACAGGACTCACAGTCATGGTAGCCGCAGTTCCTTTACGCATGCCATATCCTGCTGATACAATACAAGCTGCTCCCATACGACCCATTGATGCCTTGTGTATCATTGTGGGGTTACCTGTCTTTATCCAATGAATGATATTGTCTGCTGTTACCTTGCCCATAATTCCTGAAGGCATACCTGTTCTTGGGGCAGATGCAAAAATGGATGTACCATTTTTGCTCTTCATGGGTTTAGAGATAGAGTGGGGAGGTGCAAATGCAATTCCAGGTGCAAAAATGTTAGGGTAACTTGGATTTTGATAAGTTTCAGGCCAATCTTTTATTGTCCACTCTTCGAATGGTTTTGGAGTATAGTCTGCATCTACTTTCATAAGTCCACTTAGTGCAAATAATTTATCTGAAATATCTATACCAGTCTTATCATAGGCTTTAAATCCATGTCCTGCAAAACCAGGAATGAGCATCGCGAAATCATAAGACTGTTCTAAATATTCTCCATCTAAATTTTCGTAATAAATTGTATGATTGTCTAATTTTTTCACACCCGCTCTTTTAATCCAGGTAATGTTTCTTTCAACAAAATAGGATTCTGCAAACAATTTAGTATTTGAAATAAATCCACCTTTTGGAATAAATGCGCCACCCATTCCAAAGTCACCTAATTCATATTCATTTGTAATCCAAATTACTTGGGCTTGATTTTCTAATCCTCTTCTTTTAATTTCAAAATCAACATTTAAAATATATTCAAAGGCGGCACCTTGGCAGGTTGCAGTGGGATGACCTGTTCCAATGACAAAAATTTGTTTCTCGCCATTTTTCATTTTATCTAATTTCGATTGCAATAGTTCCCATGCATGACTGGCGTGACCAAAAGTACAAACCGATGCAATATTGCCGTTTCCGGGAATTAAACCTTCTGTTGCTTCAAAGTTTAATTTTGGTCCAGTAGCATTAATTAAATAATCGTAAGCCACTTTAATTTTTTCACCTTTATTTTCTTCGTTGGTATATTCAACTTCAACAAATCCTGTATTTATATGCTCATCACCTTCAGGGTAAAAACTTTGTGCCTTCGCTTGAATAAATTCAATTCCCCATTTTTTATATAATGGCCTTAAATCAAATTTAATTTCTTCAGGGGTCATTCTACCCACACCCACCCAAATATTGGATGGAATCCATTGATAGGTTGGAGTAGGAGAGATCACTGTTATTTTATGCTCGTTTTTATTAAGTCCTTTTTGAAGGTATGATGCAGCCGTATGACCAGCAATGCCTGCGCCTAATACAACAATATTTGCCATTTTATCAAGTTTCAGTAAAAGTAGTTATAGCATTTGCTAATAGTAATGATATATATCACAATTGATAGTTTAAATAACTAAAAAAGGAGCCATCGTAATTATGGCTCCTTTTTTAGTTAGCTATTTTCAACTAAAATTTTGCTACTTTTTTGAATTAGTATTCAAACCTAAAATAGTGTACAAAGGACAAAAACTAACAATACTCGTTAATAAAAAAACTCCACCTACTACGAGTAAAATAATACCTGCTGTGCCTTCAACAGTTTTAGTAATATAAAGCATTGCAAAAGCAATGGCTATAACAATTCTAATTACTTTGTCTAATGA
>CALPSK010000193.1 GCA_943326215.1 Sediminibacterium ginsengisoli
AATTGTTTAGGCGTATCACAACTAAAGGCATTGAACTGATGTACTTTTCTATATTCTTTCATTAAATTTTTTGGAGCCACGCAGTAGCCTAGCTTCCAGCCTGTGCAGTGATAGGTTTTCCCCAAAGAAAAACAAACAAAACTACGGGCGAATAATTCAGGATACTTAATGACCGATTCATGTTTTTTATCATCATAAATTAAATGCTCGTATACTTCATCACTTATTAAATACAAATTATTAGAAACCACAATTTCTTGTAATTGTAGAATATCTTCTTTTGTCATTACCATCCCAGTAGGATTATGCGGCGTATTCATTAAAATAGCCTTGGTCTTTTTGGTAATGGCTGCCTTTAAGGTATCCCATGGAATACTATAATTAGGATAAGTTAAAGCAATGGGTACCACTACCCCTCCGTTAAAAGTAATATTGGGAATATAACTATCATAAGCAGGTTCAAAAATAATAACTTCATCGCCCGGTTGTATAATGGTAGAAAAAGCAGAAAAGATAGCATAGGTGCCGCCGGGTGTTACTGTAATTTCCGTTTCAGCATTAATAGTAGTTCCGTATAGAGTATTGATTTTCTCCGATAGCCTTTCTCTTAATAAAGGTACCCCATTGGCATGCGCATATTGGTTCCCACCGGCCTTCATAGCCTCAGTTACACAATCAATGAGTGCTTCACTCATAGGAAAATCGGGAAAGCCCTGGCCTAAATTAATGGCATTATGCTTCACCGCCAATTGACTCATTACTGTAAAAATACTTGTGCCAATATGGGGAAGCTTAGATTGCATCTATACTTTAAAATGTCAGTTGATTGGATAAACGCTTTAATTCTATTTCAGCAATTTTTGCACTGAAACGCAAGCTCACTAATCTAAATCCAGCGGTTTCAAAACTTTGCTGTGCTTGTTTTACATCTACCATAGTGGCTTGGCCTAATTGATATTTTTGCATCACTAAATCTAATAAGGATTGTGACATTTCAAAATTTTGAATTTCAATAGGTGTTTGCTTTAAACTATTTTTATAACTCTGATAAGTTTTAAATAATTCAGTAGTTAAATTCTGCTCTGTATTTTGGAATTGAATTTTTGCATTATTTGTATTAATAGCTGCATTTTTAATAGCGCGTTTATTAGCACCACCATTATAAAGAGGTATACTTAAGTTCACACCTAAAAAAGGACCATAACTTTCATTCAATAATATAAAACCAGCCGCAGACTTATTGCTATTGTAATTATAGCCTGTACTGGCTCTTAAGGTAGGATACGTTAAAGACTTGGTTTCCTTTTCCAAAAACTGATTGACATTAATTAATTGTTGTGCTGATTGTAATAAAGGATGTGTTTTCATTTTCGCTTCCACTACGGACAATACCAATTGATCGTCTATTTGAATACTATCGTTGATCAGAACAGGTGTTGTAGCGGGAAGTACAATGGTGTTTAACAAATCGGCCTTAGCTTGATCAATGATTAATAATTGATTTTGCTCAGCCTGTATTAACGCATTTAAATCTAAATTAGATTGTAAAAAATCGGCTTGATTGGCCACTCCAATTTTTTGACGCGTTTCAATAATCTCTAATCGTTGCTTTGAGGTTTCAATGGACTTTTGAATAGTTTTTAAAAATGCTTGTTGACGAACAACATTATAATATTGTTGCATCACTATTGAAATGGTATTCAATAATTGCGATTCAAGTAAAGACTTATTTTGTGTTTCTAAACTTGCCAAACGACTTTTAGTGGCCTGAACTCTATAGCCATTGAATAGTAGCATACTCGCATTCAAACCATTATTTAAAGTACTACCATCCACACCATTACGTGAAGTATTTCTATTGGCGTCTGGAAATGTTTGATTAATGGTGGTTAATGTATTGTTGTTGGTGGTTGTATTGGTAATGGTGGGCAAACCGCCTGCTACGCCAATATTGTTATTGTTTTTAGCAATAGCTAAATTATTCTCCACCAATTGAATATCATAACTGTTTTTTAAAGCAGTTTGAATGGCTTCGTTTAAACTTAAAGTTTTTTGTGCATGGGTACTTGTTGAAGCAAGCACTACAAAGCAAAGAATAAAAATTAAAGAGATTGATTTTTGCATACTTTAAAATTAAGAAAGCGAACTAGAAACCAGGTAAAAATTACATCAGTGGTTGAAATATTCCATTTTTATCCCCCTACTAGCCCACTAAAGTACCTATAGCTGCTCCTTGTACTACTTTTAATAAATTTCCAGGTTGGTTCATGTCAAATACAATTATAGGTAATTTGTTTTCCATGCATAAAGTAAATGCAGTGGTATCCATTACTTTTAAGTTCTTTGATATACATTCTTGGAAGCTAATTTTTTCAAATTTTACGGCCGCTGGATTTTTTTCAGGGTCGCTATCATATATACCATCTACACGGGTTCCTTTTAATATAACATCGGCCTTCATTTCAATGGCACGTAGTGATCCTGCGGTATCGGTAGTGAAATAAGGATTACCTGTACCTGCACCAAATATTACCACACGTCCTTTCTCTAAATGACGAAGTGCTTTACGACGAATATAAGGTTCAGCTACTTGCTCCATTACAATGGCCGATTGCAAACGAGTATACACACCAATTTTCTCTAACATGGCTTGAATGGCCATTGCATTAATTACAGTGGCAAGCATTCCCATATAATCTCCATGTGCACGTTCGATTCCGCTATCGGCTTCATTCATACCTCTATAAATATTACCCCCTCCGATTACGATGGCTACTTGTACACCCAGCTCTACTACTTGCTTAATTTCATTGGCATATTGCTCAATAATTTTAGGATCAAAGGGATCTCCGGTTTTTTGATTTCCTAATAATGCCTCTCCTGATAATTTCAATAATACACGCTTGTATTTTGGCAACATAGTTCTAGGTATTTTGTACTTGCAAGATAAGAATTTTGGGGCAACAAAAAAGGGTCCCGACTCGTCGAAACCCCTTTTTCTGTCTTAAAATCTTAAGTGTTCTACATTTTTACCATCTTAAACTGATGTACAAATTTATAATCAGATGAGGTTAGCTTAACCAGATATACCCCACTTGAAAGTTTCCCCAAGAAAATAGGCGTTCCGGTACTTAGTCCTTTTAGACTAAATAAAATATTGCCTGTAGTGATAGAAATGACTTCTACATTTAGCTTACCATATCCATTTATCTTAAAATCAAGATTTACTTGGTTCACAAATGGATTGGGTGCCATTTTTATAAATTCATTATTTTCTAATTGTGACAAACTAGTCGATATATAAAAATAAGAGGTACTTAAGGCACTTGTGCAACCACTCTGTGTAGTTTTGATCGAATAATTGCCAGCTATAGACGGTTTCAACTTTACTGTTGTATCACTTTGTAAATCCCCATCT
>CALPSK010000194.1 GCA_943326215.1 Sediminibacterium ginsengisoli
CAGAAAAAAATTAGACCTTGGTTTAGTGGTACACTGTCAGGTCACTTTAGATAAACAAACTCGTTCCCATTTTTCTGAATTTGAAAAAACCATTGCACAGTTTCCAGAAATAACTTCTTGTAGTTTGGTCTCGGGTAGCTTTGATTATTATTTAAAATTAGTCACCAAGGATGTTGAATCGTATAATAAATTTTATCAAGAACGATTAGCGGTGCTGCCCATGGTGGCACATATAAATAGTTTATTTGTAATGGATGAAATTAAAATAACTACCGAACTACCCATTTAATATTTAAGTAGAAATATATTTTGAGTAAGTAAATTAAATTTAACTAAGAATAAGAAATTAACTAAGATTAATAAATAACTATGTATAATATACCTCATTTCAAAGCCAAGGACCATCAAGAAGTATTGGACTTTATGCAAGCAAACCCCTTTGTAACTATTTGTGGTGTAGATGCTCAAGGCTTTCCCGTGGCAACGCAGGTACCCGTTTTATTAACCATTGAAGAAGATAAAATTATTATTAGTGGGCATGTTATGCGCAAGCAAGAACATACCAATGCTTTTGAAATGAATAATAAAGTATTAGTCATATTCTCTGGGCCATCAGCTTTTGTAAGTGCGAATTGGTACACAACAAAAAATATGGGAAGCACTTGGAATTATCAGTCGGTGCAAGCCAAAGGAAGTTTAGAAATAAAGGATGAAAAGCATTTATATAATTTATTAGAAAAGCTTACACTGCATTTTGAAAAAGATGCCGATGCGCCTACACAAGTAAAAAATTTATCTGCCGAATACATGGAACAAAATATGAAAGCTATTTATTCTTTTGATATACTGGTAAGTGATTTACAACATGTTTTTAAATTAAGTCAGAACAGAGATGAGGCTTCTAAAGCTAATATTCACGCTGAACTTAGCAAGGGCGATGCAGCTTGCAAGCATATGGCAGCTGCAATGAAAAGGCCCTAATGCATACAACAAAAACTTTAAGCAATATTTAAATGAGTTATATAAAAAATTTAATTTTCGATTTAGGCAATGTCTTATACGATATTGATTTTAAAAAAATGAATGCCGCTTTTGCATCTATTGGAATAGAAGGTATGGATAAGCATTTTACTTTAAATAAATCGCATCAATTATTTTTAGACTTGGAAATGGGCTTTGTTAATGAACAGGAATTTTATGAAGGGGTAAGAGCCTTGGTAAATTTACCTTTAACCAATGAGCAAATTCAATTTGCTTGGAATGCCTTACTAGTGGGCTTTAGAAAAAATAGCATTGATTGGATCAAGCAGAACAATACTAAGTACAATACTTTTTTATATTCCAATACCAATCAAATTCATCACGACCATTTTATTGCAGAGTTTGAAAACAAACTGGCTAATTACCCTTTTGTATCTCTTTTTAAGACTCCTTACTATTCTCATGAAATGGGAATGCGCAAACCCGACCCCCTATCTTTTATTTATATATTAGAAAAAGAGGGCTTGGTGGCAAGTGAAACCCTATTTATTGACGATAATGAGCCCAATATTATAGCCGCCGCCTCGGTAGGGCTTCAAGTACTTCATTTAAAAGAGGGGATGAGGGTGGAAAAGGATATTGCTGCCTATTTGTAAAGGGTTGCTATTAAAGATTTCTATTAAAACTTACTTTGAAACCTTATTCTTCGCTATAATTCTTTTCTCTAATTCTTGCCTCTATTTCTTCTTAACTTCCTCAAATTCAATGTATTCGGCCTCTACTGGCTCCTCTTTGGGGGTGTAGTGGGCACTCGTATTTTGACCAGCCTTCTGACTGTTTTGGGCATTTCTTACAGCCTCGGCCTGCTGCTTCTGCATTTGCTCCATATTCTTTCTTACCGACCTCACTCCTTTGCTTACTGGCACTACCAACTGGAATATTACTTTGTACAAAAAGTAAATCAAGAACCCATATAGAATAATCTTCGTCATACTGCAAAAATAAGGCCCCTGCCAATAATTTTGGGATATTTCATCCTGTTTTATTACCTTTGGCGTAGAATAGAAGAAAATGTGAAGGGAACGAAATCGTTCCCTTCTTCTTTTTTAAGTATGCAAGCAAACGAGATAATAGCCTTAGTAAATCCAATTTTGGACCAACTTCTCAAAGAGGAGCCTAGTTATTTCTGCGTTTCGGTGAAAGTGAAGCCAACCAACAATATCAAAATATTCTTGGACGGCGACCAAGGCCTGCCTATTGAAAAATGCACTTTTATCAACAGGAAATTGTACCGCATTATGGAAGAAGCGGCCTGGTTTCCGGAAGGTGATTTCTCTTTAGAGGTTTCTTCACCAGGTATTGATGAGCCTTTGATCTTGAATCGTCAATATGTAAAAAATATAGGGCGCAAGGTGGAAGTCACCTTTTTGGATGAAAGCATTAAAGAGGGTGTTTTAAAAACAGTAACAGAGAAAGACATATTAATAGAATGGACAGAAGGGAAAGGTAAAAAAGCAGCAGTGCAAACTTTATTAATTTCTTTTGATCAAATAAAAACAACAATCGTTCAAGTTCAATTTTAACAAACAAATCATCAAGCAAGAAGCTTGAAAAAAAATTATGTTATGGCAAGTATAAATTTAATTGAAGCCTTTCAGGAGTTTAAAGACGCAGAAAGCATTGACCGTCCGACCATGATGAAAGTGGTGGAAGACGTTTTCAAAACCTTATTAAGAAAAAAATATGGTAGTGATGAAAATTTTGACGTTATCGTAAACGCTGAAAAAGGTGACTTGGAAATTATTCGTCGTCGTCAAATTAGAGACGATGATGATGTAGATAATCCATTAGAAGAAGTTTCTTATTCTGAAGCTATTAAAATCCAACCCGATTATGAAGTAGGAGAGGATTTATTAGAAGAAGTAGACATTTTGGACTTCGGAAGAAGAGCCATACTAGCGGCTAAGCAAACATTGGCTTCTCGTATTAATGACTTGAAGAAAAATGCTTTAGTGAAGAAATATTCTGATAGAATTGGCGACATAATGAACGCTGAAATTTATCAAGTTTGGAAAAAAGAAGTATTGTTATTAGACGAAGAGGGCAATGAATTAATTCTTCCAAAGACGGAGCAAATTCCTCAAGACTTTTTTAAGAAAGGAGAAAATATTAGAGCCGTTATTGCTAGAGTGGATATGAAAAATAATTCACCTGTAATTATCTTATCTAGAACAAGCCCTTTATTCTTAGCAAAATTATTAGAAATAGAAGTGCCAGAAATCTTCGATGGTTTAATTACCATTAAGAAAATTGTACGTGAACCAGGTGAGCGTGCGAAAGTAGCGGTGGAGTCATTCGATGATAGAATTGATCCAGTAGGTGCTTGCGTAGGTATGAAAGGAAGTCGTATTCATGGTATCGTAAGAGAATTGA
>CALPSK010000195.1 GCA_943326215.1 Sediminibacterium ginsengisoli
AAAAATAAATTCGGTGAATCGGAAGAAGATTTAGGCGAAATTATTAGCAAGGTAGATGGCATGTTGTACGGCCTTTTTTAAATTCTTGTTTTAAATTAGTTTACTGGAATGAACAATATTACCGCTTCCCTATTAGAAGAAATAAAATCTATTGTAGGGGCAGCTTATTTTTTTACAGACGAGGAAAGTTTTGCTAAATACGGTAGTGATGAGACTGAAAAATTACATTACGCTCCACAGGTAGTGGTGAAGCCAAGAACTGCGGAAGAAATTTCAAAATTATTAATTCTTTGTAACCAACATTTAATTCCTGTAACACCAAGAGGGGCTGGTACAGGGCTTACAGGTGGCGCCCTTCCTCATTTAGGCGGTTTGGTTATTTCAATGGAGCGCTTTAATTCCATCTTAAATATTGATGAAAGAAATTTACAAGTCACCACCGAGCCAGGAGTGATTACAGAAGTTTTACAAAATACAGTTAAAGAAAAAGGTTTATTCTACCCTCCCGACCCTGCTAGTAAAGGATCTTGTTTTATTGGAGGTAATATATCGGAGAATTCAGGCGGGCCTAAGGCAGTTAAATATGGTGTAGTGAAAGACTATGTTTTAAACTTAGAAATAGTACTTCCTACGGGTGAAATTATTTGGACAGGTTCGAATGTTTTAAAAAATGCAACGGGTTATAACTTAACGCAGTTAATAGTGGGTAGCGAGGGCACCTTAGGAATTGTGACTAAAATTGTTTTAAGATTAATACCGCATCCAAAATTTGATGTATTAATGTTAGCGCCTTTTAATAGTTTAGAAAAAGCGAGTGAAGCTGTGAGCGCTATCTTTAGAGCAGGTATTACACCTAGTGCCATGGAACTGATGGAAATTGAGTCTATTAAATTAGCAAGTAAACTTTGCGAGAGCAGTGCCATTACTATTACCGAGGACTTAGCCGCACATTTAATTATTGAAGTAGATGGCAATGATATGGATGTTTTAATGAAAGAGATGGAAGCCATTGCAGAAGTATTAGCGAATTATGAAGTAGGTGAACTGTATTTTGCGGATGATACCCAACAAAAAAATGAACTTTGGAAAATACGCAGAAAGGCAAATGAGGCTTCGGTTGCTGCTGGTTACACTATTGAGGAAGATACCGTGGTGCCTAGAGCTGAATTACCTAAATTAATAAAAGGGGTAAAAGCATTAGCCGCCGAAAATGGATTTAAAGTAGTTTCTTATGGACATGCAGGAGATGGTAATTTGCATATTAGAATTAACCACCCTAAGTATAAAAAGAGCTATGAAAATGAAGAAATACAAGCAATCCTTATCAAAATATTCGAATTAGTAAAATCTCTTGGAGGTACCATTAGTGGAGAGCATGGTATTGGTCTTATTCAAAAATCTTTTATGCCAGTTATGTTTGATAAGGTAACCATGGAATTAATGAAGGGCATTAAAAAGGTATTTGACCCTAATAATATTTTAAATGCTGGTAAAATTTTTGATTCAATAAAATAAGAGCGCTATAATAAATGGTAGAATGAGTAATTTTCCATTTAATTTTATATTAATTATATTTCTTATCAAGTTATTGCTTATGAAAAAATCTAATAAAATATTCACTATCCTACTTATACTAAGCCTTGCTTTTTTGAGTAATTTAGCGCAAGCTCAAAATATTATTCAAACCCAAAAAGTATTGGAAGAAGAAAAGCCTATATTATTTGGTGGAGGTTTATTACTAGGTGGCGGAAACAACTCCTTTCAACTAGGGCTTAACCCTGAACTTTTAAAAAGTTATAATAAATATATTGACGCGGGTATTATTGCCAATATTTACTATTCTTCTTTTAATATTGCATTTGGTTCTAATGAAAAAATTAGAAACTTTCAATTAGGTGCGGGCGTATTTACAAGAATTTGGCCTGTTGAGCAATTCTTTATTCAAATACAACCTGAATACAATAGAACCTGGACTTCTGCAAATAATCAAGCCAATGGCGTAAGGGCTAGCACTAGTTATGGTGCCACTAGTATATTAGGAGGTATTGGATATGGTAAACATAATGCAGATGGCATGTCTTATTTTTCTGTAATGATTGACTTATTAAATGCAGACCAATCTCCCTACAAAATTGGTCAAGCAAGAGCGCAACCCATCATTAGAGCAGGCGTGGGCTTCCCTATTTTTAGAAAAAAGAAAAAAGCAGATTAAAAAACTAGCTAATTAAAATACAAGAGACTTATATTAAGTCAGTAATGGCTTAAGTGCCTCTACAGAAGGGCAAACTATTATTCTATCTTTCCAATTATCATACATAAATCCATTTGTATCCATATTTTCTAAGAGTTGAATAAGTGCATCGTAATAACCATCTATATTTAGTACAAACACTTTCATATTATGTATTTTTAAATTGTTCCAGGTAAGCATTTCAAACAATTCATCCAAGGTTCCCATTCCACCAGGAAGTACTAAACCTGCATCCCCTTTTTCATAGAGTATTTTTTTACGGTCATGCATATTCTCTGTAATAATCAATTCAGTAAGTCCAGTATGCTGCGCCTCCCATTCTAATAATAACTTGGGCATAATACCAATTACTTTACCTCCTTGGTCAAGACATCCATTGGCCAACGCTCCCATTAAACCTTTATTCCCTCCTCCATACACTAATTCAATATTTTCTTGGGCCAATAGATTACCTAGGGCTGCCGCCGCTGACAAAAAACTAGGATTATTGCCCGATTTTGAACCGCAGAAAACAGTGAGCGCCTTGATTTTCATAAAAACAAATTTTAACTTGAATATAGAAGCAATTTAGTTAATTATTTCAAAGATTCTTATTACTTTGCCGACTCAACCCAACTCTATGAGCGCTAGTTTACTTTTTATTTTTGTAATCATCTACTTTGGGATCTTGTTAGGGGTGGCAAAGATTGCTGGAAAGAATAGCAACAATATGTCTTTTTTCATTGGCAATAAAAATAGCAATTGGATGCTTGTGGCCTTTGGGATGATTGGCACTTCTTTAAGCGGCGTTACTTTTGTGAGTGTACCTGGCGCAGTGAGTAAAGACGCCTTTCATTATTTACAAATTACCATTGGCTATCTTATTGGGTACTTTACCATCGCCTATGTTTTATTACCCATTTATTATAAACTGAATCTTACTTCTATTTATCATTACCTGGAACAAAGATTAGGTTTTAATGCCTATAAAACGGGGGCTTCCTTTTTTGTTTTATCTAGGACCTTAGGCGCTACTGCAAGACTTTATTTAGTAGTAAAAATTTTACAAGTATTTATTTTAGATAGCTTAGGCGTTCCATTTTGGGCTACTACCTTGGTAATATTAATAATGATATTACTTTACACGTATGAAGGTGGTGTAAAAACCATTGTATGGACCGACA
>CALPSK010000196.1 GCA_943326215.1 Sediminibacterium ginsengisoli
AAATAAAGGGCTTCCAAATACATCGGATAAGCTAGATTTAATGTTTTTATTTCAAAACATTAGTTTATTTTCAACTATAAATTAATTTATGGAAGTACATCATCCACACCACCCTACGCATAAAAAGAAATGGTCTGAATACATTATTGAATTTATAATGTTATTTGCAGCCGTTACACTTGGATTTTTTGCAGAGAATTTACGAGAACATCAAATTATTGATAATCATAAGAATCAAAATTTGATCGCTATGATTGATGATTTAAAACAAGATTCAGTTCAAATTAACAAAAGAATAGATGAATACAATAATACTTTGGTAAAATTTGAGAAAATGAAAGACATGTCTTTTGCATTTAGTCATCAAGAAATGAATGAAAATAAGCTAATAGATTCAGTAGTTAATACATATTTAAATACTTCAATTAGTGTAGCCCTCTTTATTAACAATGCTTCATATAAAAATACAATTGCCTCTGGTAGTTTAAGTTTTATTAAAAATAATGAAACAAAAAAGCTTATTGCAGAGTATTATGAATCTTTATATGGCAAATTAGTTGTGAACAATACATTATTAGACAATGACTATAATGAATTTGTTGGCAAAACTTTTGGATTTGGATTTGGTAATAATTCAAGTGAAAAATTACCCTTCCAGACAAGATCAAGTTCTATGCAGGTAGAAGATTTTAAATCTATTCCTGCTTTAAGAAAAAGAATTATTGATCCAGAATTTAGATTGTTAGTAAATAAAATTGAGAGTAGATGTGGCTATTATCTATATGTAATGCAAACAGCTAAGGAGCTGAACACAAGACTTCTTTCTCAATTGAATAAAAAAGAATTTTAAGTATAATATATGGAAGTACATCACCCACACCACCCTACGCATAAAAAGAAATGGTCTGAATACATCATAGAATTTATAATGTTATTTGCGGCCGTTACGCTTGGTTTTTTTGCAGAAAACGTAAGAGAGCATCAGATAATAGAGCATAAAACACACCAAAACCTACAATCAGTTGTACTTGATTTAAAGAAAGACTCAGTATTACTGCAAGAAAGAATTCTAGAGTATAAGAATGCTTCTATTTATTTAAATAGATTGAATGATGTTTTTGTAGACTTTCAGCTCAATAAAATATCAAAAAATGAATATTTAGAGAAAGCGTTAATACTAAGTGATAGTATTACATTTGGAACTTCATTCTATATAAATAATTCTTCCTATAAAAACACAATTGCAAGTGGGAGTTTTAGTAATATAAATTCTATAGAATTAAAACGTACTATATCAAACTATTATGAAGTCTTCGGGTCTAAATTAATCGATAATAATAAAATACTTGACGATGTTGTAGAATATTATACAGTAAACACATTTCCAAAACCCGGAGGACGATTAGCAAGCATAATTGAAAGAGCTGAATCAAGTAAAATAGCTATTTTAAAAAATATATACGTATCAAATGGACTTTTTGAAAAATCATTATTAAGCAAAGATTTTATTATTTACAATCAAAAAGCAATTGACAGAGTAGGTATATATTTATATTTAATGAATCTATTTAACGAAAAAAACAAAGAACTTATTCAATTGTTAAATGAAGATTTAAACATAAACTAAAATTATTATAAATTCTAATTAAATATGGAAGTACATCACCCACACCACCCTACACATAAAAAGAAATGGTCTGAATACATTCTTGAATTTTTACTTTTATTTACAGCTGTGACATTAGGTTTTTTTGCAGAAAATATAAGAGAGCATCAAGTTGAAATTCAGAAAACAGAAAAAAGTTTAAACACTCTATACCTTAATATCCAAAAAGATTCAGTTCTTTTTTCAACCGTATTACCTAAAAGAAAAAAAATTGATAGTTTATTCGAAATAATTTCAAAATATTATGTAAAAGGAGAATTAAAGAGCCATTTAATTGAAAGCTATGTTTTAGTAGGTCAGATTTCTAATCGTTCAATACCAAATATTAATAATATGGCGCTTGACGAAGTTAAAAATACAGGTAGACTTAATTTTATAGAGGATGATAATTTAATTAATGCCATACAGAACTATAGTCACTTTACAAAAATATTAGAATCGAGAGAATTAAGGGAAGAAAACTTTTTAAGTCAATTCATAGACCCCATTAGGTTTAAATATTTTGATCAATCTATTTTATATTCAGTTAATTACGACAATGCTAATATTCGTGGAGATTCTATTTATACAAAGCCATTAAAAAAATTACCAAATCGTATTTTTCTATTAGAAGAAAATACATTCAGTGAGTCCTCTTTTATTAATATCACCGGAGGAATGAATAATGTAATTAAACGTTCTAATGAAATAAGAGTTGAGCCTGCCCAAAAGCAATGTCATGAATTATTAAATTTATTGAGGATTTATTTAAAAAAGTAAAAGAATGCGTATGAAGTATCTATTAATTTTTTTGTGTGTATTATATAGCAATATAACTATTGCGCAAAAAAGGGAAGTATTAAATGTTCCCTATTACATTCAAAATGACAACGACCCTTATAAACAAAGCCAATGCAAATTGGACATTTATATTCCTAATAATAGCAAAGATTTACCAGTAATTGTTTGGTTTCATGGAGGAGGTTTAACAGCTGGAACTAAAGCAATTCCCGAGGAATTAAAAAATGATAAATTTATAATTGTATCGGCAGCATACAGGTTAAGCCCTAAAGTACAATCTCCCACATTTATAGAAGATGCAGCAGCGTCAGTTACATGGGTATTCAATAATATCCAGCAATATGGTGGGGATACTAGTAAACTATTTTTATCGGGGCATTCCGCAGGCGGCTATTTAGCTATGATGTTAACTATGGATGAATCCTGGTTGGCAAAGCATAATATTTCTAACAACAAAATCAAAGCCTGCATTCCTTTAAGTCCTCAAGTAATTACGCACTTTACCATAAGAGCAGAAAATAATATCAAAGATATACAACCAGTAATAGACCAATACGCCCCAATGAATTTTATAAAAGCAAACACTCCAATCATTATTGATATTACAGGAGATAGAGAACTAGAATTACTAGGCAGATATGAAGAGAATGCATATTTTGTAAGAATGATGAAATTAGCAGGAAATAAAAACATTTCACTATTTGAATTGCAGGGATTTAGTCATGGCAGTATGAATCTTCCTGGGATTCATTTGATGTATCAAGAAATTGATAAAATTTTAAAAAGAAAAAATTAATACCTAAGTTTAAATTTGTGAAACTATATCTAATCGTCTCTTTATTTTTTATAAGTCAAATTGGTTACGGACAGCTAAAGTCAAAAAATGTGCTTATTACTTATTATAGTAAAACAGCTCATACGCAAACCCTAGCTGAAGAA
>CALPSK010000197.1 GCA_943326215.1 Sediminibacterium ginsengisoli
ATCGTATGTTTTTTGTAAGCCTTCTGCTCTTTCTACTTTTGGCTCCCATCCTAAAATGGTTCTTGCTTTTGTAATATCGGGCTGTCTTTGTTTTGGATCATCTACGGGTAAATCCTTGTACACAATTTTAACAGCAGATCCTGTTAACTTCAATACTTCTTCTGCGAAATCTTTTAAACTAATTTCATTGGGGTTACCAATATTTACAGGACTTGAATAGTCACTTAATAATAATCTATAAATACCTTCTACTAAATCATCTACATAGCAGAAGCTTCTTGTTTGTGATCCATCTCCAAACACGGTCATATCCTCACCTCTTAGTGCTTGACCAATAAATGCTGGTAAGGCACGGCCATCATTCAATCGCATTCTTGGACCATAGGTATTGAATATTCTAATAATTCTAGTTTCTACATGATGAAATGTATGATATGCCATGGTAATAGACTCCATATATCGCTTAGCTTCATCATAGACACCTCTTGGCCCTACTGGATTTACATTACCCCAGTACTCCTCTGTTTGAGGATGTACAAGTGGGTCTCCATATACTTCACTCGTACTTGCAACTAGTATTCTTGCACCTTTTGCTTTAGCCAAGCCTAATAAATTATGGGTTCCCATCGCACCTACTTTCAAAGTTTGAATAGGAATTTTTAAATAATCGATAGGGCTTGCAGGTGAAGCGAAATGTAAAATATAATCCAATTTGCCTTCTATCTCAATAAAAGTAGTAACGTCATGGTGTATGAATTGAAAATTTGGATTAGATCTTAGGTGTGCGATATTTTGCAGGTCGCCCGTAATTAAATTATCCATAGCAATAACATAGTAGCCTTCTTTAATAAAACGATCACTTAAATGCGATCCTAAAAATCCGGCAGCCCCTGTTATTAAAATTCTTTTTTGACTCATAGTTTTTATTTTGTGGCAGAAGCCCTTCCAATGCTTTCATAATGATAACCCAATTCTCTCATCTTTGAAACTTCAAAAAGGTTACGGCCATCAAATATGATTTTGTTTTTAATTTCTTTTTCTATTCTTTCAAAATCGGGGGTTCTAAACTCACTCCACTCCGTGGCAATAATTAAAAAATCGGCGCCGCTTAATGCTTCGTATTGGTTAGTGGCAAATTTTATTTTATCTCCTATTTGCGCTTTTACATTAGGCATGGCTTCAGGGTCGTAGGCTGCAATAGTGGCGCCCATTGTAGTTAAAGCATCAATTATACTTAAAGCTGGTGCTTCTCTAATATCGTCGGTATTAGGCTTGAAGGCCAAACCCCAAAGAGCAATATGCTTGCCTTTTAAATCTCCTTTAAAATGCGCCTTTATTTTTTCAACTAAATGTAATTTTTGAATTGCGTTTACTTTTTCTACTGCCTTTAAAATTTCAAAATCATATTTCACTTCATCAGAAGACATTATTAAAGCTTGTACATCTTTTGGAAAACAAGATCCACCATAACCAATACCTGGGAATAAAAAACGCTTTCCAATTCTATCATCCGATCCAATACCTCTTCTAACCATATCTACATCCGCTCCCATGCGCTCACATAATTGAGCCACTTCATTCATGAAAGATATTTTAGTAGCCAAAAATGAATTAGCCGCGTACTTCGTTAATTCAGAACTACGCTCATCCATAAATATCACTGGGTTACCTTGTCTCACAAAAGGCGCGTATAAATCGCTCATTAATTTTTTAGCTCTCTCCGACCTAGTTCCAACCACTACTCTATCTGGTTTCATAAAATCATCCACCGCCACCCCTTCTCTTAAAAACTCTGGGTTACTTACTACATCATACTCGCCTTTATAGTTTTTAGCAATGGCTGCACTCACTTTATCGGCAGTACCCACTGGCACCGTACTTTTATTAACAATAACTTTATAGTCTTTTAAAATTTTTCCTAAATGATCGGCCACGCCTAATACATATTTTAAATCGGCACTGCCATCTGCACCCGGAGGTGTTGGCAAGGCTAGGAAAATTATTTCAGCACCTTCAATAGCCGCTTCTAATTCAGTTGTGAATGTCAAACGACCTTCTTTAATATTTCTTAAAAATATTTTCTCTAGTCCTGGTTCGTATATAGTAATTTGACCATTGCTTAATTTATCTACTTTATTTTTATCAATGTCCACGCAGGTTACTTTGTTTCCTGTTTCAGAAAAACAAGTTCCTGTAACCAGTCCCACATACCCTGTTCCTACGACTGTAATTTTCATCTAGTTATTTTTTAATTAAAAAATGATTTTACACCTTCTACAATATACGCTAATTGTTGCTCATCCATCTCGGTGTGCACCGGCAGAGAACATACACAGGGGGTTAGGCTATCTGTTATAGGTAAATTCCAATTTGTATTTTTTTGCTCGCCAAACATTTTTTGCAAATGACCAGGTACCGGATAATAAATCATACAAGGTATTTCCTTGGCTGCTAAATGAGCAATGAATTTATCACGGTCTACCCCTTTTAATTGCAAAGTATATTGATGATACACATGTGTACTATAATTTAACTGAGTAGGTGCCACTATTTGTTGAATAGAAGCAAATGCATTCGTATAATAATTAGCCACTGCTAATCTTGCTTTATTGTACTCGTCTAATTTTTTTAATTTAATATCTAGTATTGCTGCTTGTATAGAATCCAATCTTGAATTACATCCCACTACATCATGATAATATCTTGCAGACTGTCCATGATTAGCAATCATTGTCATTTTATCTGCCAAGGCTTTATCGTTAGTACATAAAGCACCTCCGTCTCCAAAGGCGCCCAAATTTTTACTAGGGTAAAAAGAAGTTGCTCCTATATGACCAATAGTTCCAGTTTTTTTAGTGACGCCATTTGAAAAAGTATAATCACAACCAATGGCTTGTGCATTGTCTTCAATCACAAATAAATTATTGGCCTTCGCTATTTCCATAATTTCTTCCATGGGTGCCGCATGTCCATATAAATGAACAGGTACTATTAGTTTTGTTTTAGGCGTAATGGCTTTTTTCAAACTCTCCATATCCATACAAAAGGTAATGGGATCCACATCTACAAAAACAGGTTTTAATCCTAAAACTGCCACTACCTCCGTGGTAGCGATATAAGTAAAAGAAGGTGTTATAATTTCATCGCCAGGTTTTAGGTTTAAGGCCATCATGGCAATTTGTAAAGCGTCGGTTCCATTAGCACAAGGAATCACATGATCCACTCCTAAATAAGTGCTTAAATTTTGAGTAAAATCCTTCACCGCCTTTCCATTAATATAGGCAGCTGAATCCAATACTTCTTGGATAGCAGCGTCAACCTCTTTTTTGATGGCCAGGTACTGGTTTTTAGTATCGACCATTTGAATTTTCCTCATCCTTTA
>CALPSK010000198.1 GCA_943326215.1 Sediminibacterium ginsengisoli
CCACCACGCAGGTCATTCTTGCAGCCTTGGCCGCCGTCATGCCGTATACAGAATCTTCAAAACAAATACAAGCTAGCGGAGATACATGTAATGCAGCAGCGCAGTCTAAATATACTTGTGGATGTGGTTTGGCATAGGGTAGATGTTGAGCAGAGCAGCTTGCTTGAATATAACTTCTAATACCTAGTTTATCCTTTACCCATTCTATTAATTCAACAGGAGAAGAAGTGGCTAAGCCAATTTTAAAATCTCTTTTTAAGAAGAACTGAAATATATGTTCAACCCCTGGCATTAAAGTAGCGTCTTTGTCAATTAAGTTTAAAGCAAGTTGTATAATTTTATCTTCCACTCTATCAAATTCAGTAGAAGGAATTTTATGTTGTATTAACCAATGGGTTACAAATTCTTTAGAGCGAAGGCCTGTTGTAAGGGCATATTGTTCTTCTGTTAAGATAATGCCGTATTGTCTAAATATTTCAGCAGCAGCCTGATTCCATAAAGGCTCGCTATTTATTAATAAGCCATCAATATCAAAAATTACAGCAGTTTTTTCCATCGCCTAAAGGTAGTATTTGTTGTTTAAACAGAGATATTCTAGTTAATTTTAATGTATTATCTTGCAAGTCTAAACACTCAGTCCCTAATGACGATTTTAGAGCGCTTAAAACATATTAGAATATTTCGTTCCCTTATATATGGGCTTGTAGGCATATTTACTTACCCTGGGCTTGCCTTATTTAATACGGTAGAAATTGAGGGCACCGAAAATTTGAAAAATTTGCCCCATAAGAATGTTTTATTTGTAAGTAATCATCAAACCTATTTTGGAGACGTAATTGCCTTTGTGCATATTTTTTGTGCAGTTAAGTGGGGTAAGTTTAACAAGCTGGGTATTCCTTATTATTTATTGAACCCTTTTACCAATGTATTTTTTGTAGCTGCCGAAGAAACTATGAATAGCAGTTGGCTTACTAGATTGTTTAAATTGGGAGGAGCCCTTACTGTAAAAAGAACTTGGAGAGCAGAGGGTGCCGATGTAAGTAGAGATAGAGATGAGTTTGATACTCAAAAAATTGATAAGGCTTTATCTAAAAGCTGGGTAATTACTTTTCCACAAGGAACCACCAAACCGTTTGCACCAGGAAGAAAAGGAACTGCGCATATTATTAAAAATAACCAACCCATTGTAGTACCTGTAGTCATAAATGGATTCTGGCGTGCATTCACTAAGAAAGGATTAACCTTTAAAAAAGTAGGTACTCCTTTAACGGTTCGTTTCAAACCTGCATTAGAAATTGATTATAATAGTTCTGTACAAATAATATTAGATCAAGTCATGGATGCCATTGAGCAAAGCAAAGAGTATATGCTTAAAGGCAAACATCACACTATGTAATAATTGTTGATTTAGTCTTTCGCAAATTAGTCCTTCACAAACAAAGCCTTTAATTCGGTAGCATCATCTGGCTTCATTTTTCCTGCTAATATTAAGCGAAGTTGTCTACGGCGAAGTGCACTATCGTAATACTTTTTCTCTTCTTCCGTTTCTGCTATAATTGCTGGAACTTGTTTTGGTTTTTTATTTTCATCTAAGGCTACAAAAGTAAAATAAGCCTCGTTACTTAATTCTTTACTTTGTGTAATCATATTCTGATTCCATACTTTTAAATGTATTTCCATAGAAGTAGTGAATGCCCTTGTTACTTTTGCTTCAATACAAATTACATTCCCTAATTTAATGGGCGTTTTAAAACTAATATTGTCCACTGATGCGGTCATGGCACCTGAATTACAATGTTTCCCTGCAGACAAATAAGCGGCAATATCCATCCAGTACATTAGCTTGCCTCCCATTAAATCACCAAAAGTATTGGTGTCATTAGGTAATACTAATTCATTCATGGTAATAAATGAATCCTTTGCTTTTCTTGCTTCCATAAAAATTGTTTGTACCCCAAAGGTACAGCTTAAACTGTAAAATGGTCCAATTTAGCTAAGTAGGCTGGGTCTACTTCTGCGCCAATACCTGGGGTATCGCTAATAGTTAAATGCATTCCATTAAATTGAACACCACCTATGATAGGGTCTTCTAAATGTCCAAGTAAACAAGTGTCCATATCGTAATACTTTACATTATCCATGGCCATGGCAAAATGCATTTTAGCACTAAGGGCTAATCGGCTTTCTAACATGCCACCCATCATACAAGCAATATGGTTGGCTTTAGCAATATCATGTATTTTAATAGCCTCATGTATGCCGCCACTTTTGGAGAATTTAATATTAATTGAATGACAAGATTTTGTTGCCATTAATCTTCTTGCATCATGATGCGTAAATACCGATTCATCGGCCATAATAGCAATAGGAGAGGCTGCACATAAAGCAGGTAAATAATCGTCGTAATATTTGCGCATAGGCTGCTCGCAAAATTCAATTTGATAAGGGGCTAAACCTTCTAAAACTTTTAAAGCCTCTTCTTTTGCCCAACCTTGGTTGGCATCAATTCTAATTTTTGTATCATATCCAATCGCATCTCTTATACTTTTTATTCTTTCAATATCTTCAGTAGGATCTTTTCCCAATTTTACTTTAATAATATTTACACCTTGCTTTACAAAATCAATCGCATCCTTGGCCATACTTTCGGGCGTATCAATACCAATGGTTAAATCGGTTTCAATGGGTTTGGACTTTCCTCCTAAAAAAGCATACAATGGTTTGCCTGCCGCCTTGGCTGCAATATCATATAAGGCTAAATCAAATGCACTTTTAGCAGTATAGTTGCCAGCAATGATGGTGTCTAATTCAGCTAACCTTTCTGTAATTGCTAAGGGGTCTTTTCCTTTCCAGTAAGTAGCAAAATCCTTGGCTATATTATAACAACTTAACTGCGTCTCGCCCACAATCATAGGAAAAGCAGAACATTCTCCCCATCCAATAATGCCTTCATCGGTATGCATTTTAATAACTATGTTTTGTGCATAGTGCATGGTCCCCGTAGCAATGGTAAAAGGCGTCATGGGAATTTTAAACAAGAAAATTTCTGTGGAAAGAATTTTCATAAAACAAGATTTTTATTTAACAAGTATAAAGATACTTAACTCTTATTTAATGGCTATAATCCTTTGATTTTTAAGTTTTACTACCGATATTTGCTCTACGAATGAACGTTAGCATGAGCCTATCTTTAAACAATACACAAATTGCATTTGCATATAAATCTACCGCTGAATTAAAAAGAGCGCGCTTTCTTTTTTCTGTGATACAAAGTCCTCTCTTTGTTTCTTTAGCTACTAAGTTAACACCTGCTTTAATGAATTCTGGTTTACCAGTGAATGGGTTAATTCGCAGCACTATATTTAATCA
>CALPSK010000199.1 GCA_943326215.1 Sediminibacterium ginsengisoli
GCATTGGGGCCAGCAGTCTGTGGTCTCTTTGGAGAAACGGGTAAGAATGGCGATTTTAAATGGGCTTTTTTTGCAGGCGGTGTTGCCATGATATTAAGTGTTATTACGCAAATAGTTTTTCAGAAAAAATATTTAGTGGATGCAGAAGGTCAAGCTATTGGAGAAGCGCCGAAAGATGCTCCGACTTGGTTTCAAAAAATTCCAGCCATGGTGGGCTTTTTATTTTTAATTTCTTTAGTCACTATTGCCTTGGTGTATATAGATATTAAAGTGGTGAGTTATTTATTTTGGTTATTGCTAGCTTGTATAGTTTTAATTGCTTTTGTAATTTTTTCAGATAAGTCATTGGATATAATTCAAAAGAAAAAAGTGGCCGTGCTATTTACAGTTTCTTTTTTCGTGATATTTTTCTGGAGCGCTTTTGAACAAGCTGGCGCCTCGCTTACTTTTTTTGCTTCAGAGAATACACAAAGAGACCTAGGATTTTATGTAGTGCCTGCAAGTTTTTTCCAATCGCTTAATTCATTATTTGTTGTAACCCTCGCTCCCTTAGTGGCATGGGTATGGATAAAATTAGGAAAGAGAGAACCTTCTTCTCCTTTTAAAATGGCCATGGGTTTAATGCTATTAGCCCTAGGTTATTTATGGATAGCTACTGGCGTGAACGGAGTAGGAACAGGTATTAAAGTGAGTATGATTTGGTTAATAGGTATGTACATGATGCATACATTCGGAGAACTTTGTTTATCACCTATAGGCCTTGCTATTTTCAATAAACTAGCGCCCATTAAATTTGCCTCTTTGTTAATGGCAGTATGGTTTACAGCCAATGCCTTTGCCAATAAATTAGCGGGTGTATTTAGTGCCCTGTATCCAGAAAATGGAAAGATTACTTCTTTTGCGGGCTATCAAATTTCCAACCTACATGAGTTTTTTATGTTCTTCGTATTCATGGCAGGAATTGCTTCAGTCATTTTGTTTTTGATTTCGAATAAGTTGAAGAATCTTATGACGCAGTAGTATTTTAATTACGCTATAAAGTAATAAAAAAATACCAATCCTTCGTTCCCTCTCGTTTCACTCGAAAGTACACTCAGGATTGTATTTTATTTATTTACTTTATAAATAGAGTATTAATCCATAGCCCATCATTAATCAGACGCTCGTCCGCGTCTTCTTGCTCAAAAGTGCGCTTAGGATTGTATTTATATATTTTACTTTATTTTTTTGACCCATTGCAAATTTAATGCGTTTGAAAAACAATCTACTTGCGAATTTATATAGATAGCAATGAGTCATCTTTTGCTGAGTTTCGAGTCTTAGCGTAAAGAAATTTATAAATACGAAAGTTAAAAAAGTCTGCATGTTTGAGCACAAAGTGCGAATTCAGACTTTTAATTCGTATTTATAAATTTTAGCGATCAAGACGAGCACGAAGCAAAAGATGATTCATGCATATCTATTAAAGAGTATGGTATTGCTTTTTAAAGTACTCCTTTAACAATCTCCTCCACCACTGCAGGATCAAGCAGTGTTGAAGTATCTCCTAAACTTTTCAATTCGCCTTCAGCAACCTTGCGCAGTATACGGCGCATAATTTTTCCAGAACGTGTTTTAGGAAGCCCCGATACAAATTGTATTTTATCAGGCTTGGCAATAGGTCCAATAATTCTTGTGACAGTTTGTAAGATATCTTTTCTAATCATGTCGCTACTTCCGTGTGTGTCTTGATCATGCGTTCCAGTATAAATGACATAAGCGTAAATACCTTGTCCTTTCACATCGTGCGGATAACCCACCACCGCACTTTCTACGACACCTGCGTGCATATTAATAGCGTTCTCTACTTCGGCCGTACCTATTCTATGACCACTTACATTTAATACATCATCCACTCTGCCCGTAATTCTAATTTGCCCCAATTCATTTTTTAAAGCACCATCACCTGTAAAATATAAATTAGGATAAGTGGCGAAATAATTGGTTCTGCATCTTTCGTGGTCGCCATAAGTAGTTCGAATGGTGGCTGGCCAAGGTTGTGTAATGCATAAATTACCTCTATACAATCCATCTTCCATGGCATTTATTTCTTCTCCTTTATCATCGACTAAAATAGTTTTCACACCTGGCATTGGATAAGTGGCCCAACCTGGTTTACCTTCAGTAATACCTGCCATATTAGAAATCATGATACCGCCTGTTTCTGTTTGCCACCATGTATCTACGATAGGACATTTTTTCTTTCCAATATTTTCATCATACCAATGCCATGCTTCTTCATTAATAGGTTCACCTACGGTACCTAATACTTTTAAACTACTTAAATCATGTCCTTCTACGGGTCCTAATCCAAAACTCATCAAAGATCTAATAGCAGTAGGAGCGGTATATAAAATATTGACTTTGAATTTATCAATGATATCCCAGAACCTTCCTGCATCGGGGAAAGTAGGAATGCCCTCAAACATTAAAGAAGTACCGCCTGCACTCAATGGTGCATACACTATATAACTATGTCCTGTAATCCAGCCAATATCTGCCGTACAGAAAAATAAATCATTGGGTTGGTATTGAAATACATTCACAAAAGTATAATTGGTATATACCATATAACCAGCAACACTGTGCACCACACCCTTGGGCTTGCCTGTAGAACCCGAAGTATATAAAATAAACAAAGGATCTTCTGCATCCATTTCTACTGCATCTACTGAACTAATTCCTTGCGCTTCTACTTTATTAATTTCATCTTCCCACCAAAGATCACGGCCTTTTAACATGGACACTGCGGTTCTAGTTCTTGTACAAACAATTACATTTTTTATGGTGGTATTGCCTACTAGTGCATCATCAATAATTGATTTCAGAGGAATGTCTTTCGCACCTCTATAAGCTCCATCGCAAGTAATAATATAAGTGGCTTTCGCATCGTCTAAACGGTCTGCAATACTTTGCGCAGAGAAACCGCCAAAAATAACACTATGAATAGCGCCAATTCTTGCGCAAGCTAATACTGCAATGGCAAGCTCTGGAATCATACCCATATAAATACAAATGCGATCTCCTTTTTGCACGCCATTATTAATGAGCACTTGTGCAAATTGAGAAACATTTAAATGCAATTGTTTATAGGTAATGATGCGGTGATCTTCTTTAGGATCATTGGGCTCCCAAATAATCGCAGGCTTGTCTGCATTTTTTGCTAAATGTCTATCGATACAATTTTCGGTAATATTTAATTTACCTCCCTTAAACCATTCCACTTTAGGTTCCGTAAAATTCCATTCTAATACCTTGTCCCATTTTTTACGCCATGTAAAATTTTCTGCAATGGCTCCCCAA
>CALPSK010000200.1 GCA_943326215.1 Sediminibacterium ginsengisoli
AAGTTTTGAGAGGCATAATTAAATACATAATCAGGTTGCAAATCGGCAAAAGATTGTAATTTAATTTGATCAACGGGTTGTGATACAATTTCAAAATTTTGAGAAGCATCTAAGTTTAATAAGGCCATTAAATTTAATTTGCCTTGTTGTACATTAGAAATAGCAGTGATATAACTACTACTATCATTGGCTAACTGTGTTTCTAATTCTAATAAGTTTAACTCTGGCAATAAACCTACTTCTACTCTTTTAGCTGTAGCGGCCAATTGCTCCTTTGTTTGTTGTATTTGAATTTTAGCAATTTCTGTTTGCTCAATAGCAGATAAAATTTGTAAATAGAAAGTAGCCACATTCAATGAAATATCATTGGCAATGGTTTGCTTATCGGTTTCACTTGCAGACCAACTTAAACTACTAGCTGCTGCATTGTTTCTCAACCTGCCTGCATTAAATAATTGCATACCTCCATTCACTCCAAAATTGTTGAATAAAAATTGAGTGTTAGTGAAATCGTTGGTAGTAGGGTCAATAGAACGGCCTAATCTTAAGCCCATTCCTGTGGAACCACTAATAGTGGGTAGTCGGTTGGATTTAGCCAATTCTGCCTGTAGTTTAGCGAGTCTTGCCTGCACATCTGCCTGCTGCACGGAGATATTATTTTGAATGGCATACTGAACACAAGATCTTAGATCCCACTGAGCGGGTTCTTGCGCCATCAAGCTAATGGAAGAGAAAAATAAGCTTATAGTTATTATGTATTTCATGTAATGTATTGTTAGAACTCTTTTTACAGTACAAAAATAGTACATAAAGGCCTAGTTCAGTAATTTTTAGACAGACGGAAAAGCTAAGCGCTGAACAGCCATTAGTAACGATGAAAGGCTATAAATTAGGTTTTTTAGTAATAAATAAAGCCAAGACGCCTTTAAAATGGGATTTGAGCCGCAGGATAAGTCCCCCTTTTATTATTTAGAAGGCTTATAATAAAATACTCTATATAATATGAGTACAATACATAGTAGAATAATGGCAGTTAAGGCTGAATAGGGCTTATCAATAACCACCGCACAGGCCACTAAAGCATAGGAAAGTACAAAAACCACACAGAAAATAGGCGTCCATTTTCTTAAAGCTCCAGTTACGGCGCTGTCCCCTTGTTTTTTTCTTCTTAATATAAGTAAGGTAGCGGCCGAAGTACTCATGCCCATACAATCTAAAAAGATGCTGAAACTAAGTACGTCATCTACCCCCTTGCCAAAAAAAGTAACCAAAATTGTAGTAATTGCAAATACAGTTAAACCAGGCACAAGGGCATCGGTTTTAGGATGTTTCTTTTGAAAAATAGCAGGTAGTACTTTATCCTCACTCATGGCAAACATGACACGAGGGTTACTCATTAATATGACATTCACATAGGCAAGTACACTTAAGACCATGGCAAAGTCAAAAACCTTGGCACCGAATTTTCCAAACCATGCTTCAAATAATAAAGAGCCAATGGCATTTGCATTTTTCATTTGATCAAAACCAATAACTTGAATATAAGTGTAGTTAATAGCTAAGTATAAAAATAGTACTACAAGTATGCCCACCACAATACCTCTTTGCATGGTCTTGGCCGATTTTACTTCGGATCCAAAATTGATAGTTTGTTGATAGCCTCCATAAGTAAAAAATACAGAAACTAAACTTACTAATAACAACAAAGCTCCATTGGTTCCATCATAAGTATAAATTTTTCCTTCATTAATTCCGTGCGGAGGAACAGTGACACCTTTGAATAAAGAAGAAATTAATAAAACAATTAAAGAAATTTTCACCACCATTAAAATATTCTGCGTGCGACTACTTGTTTTTAAGCCTAGTAAATTAACAATATAAAAAAGCCCCACAGAAGCAGAGGCCACTATAATATTAAAAAAAGTACCAGAAGGTTGTCCAAATAATAAATCACTTACATAGTCGGCGCCAATTAAAGCCACCACCGCTAGTGATGCTGCATTGCTAATTAAAATCAAAACGTTAATGGTAAAACCAACCCCTGGATGATAACAATGTGCAAATACTTTATAATAACCTCCCATTACTGGAAGTCTTTGTCCAATTTCTGCATAAGTAAGTGCTCCAAACAAAGCAATTAGACCTCCAATAAACCAAGCACTAAAAAATATAAGCGGCGTACCCGATTTAGCTGCAATGGTGGCAGGGGTTTTAAATATACCCATGCCAATGACCAAACTCACCACAATCATGGTAAGGCTAAAAAAATTAATGCCTTGCTTTTCTTTCATATCTAGTCAATGAATTATAAATATAATAAAAATGCTCAAGTTTTCAACAGCCCGTTAGTAATTAAAAGACAGCAAACATAGATAAGTACTAAATTTGTTTCAGAATTAGGTTCATGCAAATGATTAAAAGGGAATCCCGTTAAAATCGGGGGCTATTCCCGTAGCTGTGAGTTCGTTGCTGCAAAGCAATTGATGCAAAAAGTCCACTGAAGCAATTTGGGAAGGACGCATCCTAGAAGAACAAGCCAGAAGACCTGCCTAGTTTAAAAAAATCAACAGCTTTCGGGTAAAAAGCAGGGATTGTAAAAAATTAAGGCCGGAAGAATTTGAGAGGGTATGCATTTATTTTTAAGATGCTACTCTCTTAGGACTATCTCTAACGACCCCTTAATCAATTATGGTTCTCTTTCTCCAGAAAGCTCATTGTTCACTCAGTAAAATGAAAAAAACAAAACAATGAGCCAAAAATTAATCACGCTCTCGGTGTGTCTAATCACCACCACCCTCCTCTTTGGGCAAAAAGAAAATTCCACAATTTTAAAAGACAGGCTTAGAAAAAGTGTGGACTCTTCCATTAGTTTAGAAGATGTCATTGTGACTGCCAATAAAATTGAGCAGAAACAAAATGGTACCAGTAAAGTCATTACTGTGATTACTGCAGCACAAATTCAGCAAAATGCAGGCAGAACTATTGCGCAATTGCTAAATGAACAAGCAGGATTAAGCCTACCAGGTGCATTAAGTAATTTAGGAACTGTGCCCAGTATTTATATGCGCGGTGCTGCTTCTGGAAGAACATTAATTTTACTAGACGGTGCACCCGTGGGCGACCCTTCCATGATTAGCAATGAATTTGATTTAAACTTAGTGCCACTGAAACAGGTAGAGCGTATTGAAATTTTAAAAGGTGCACAGAGTACATTATATGGATCGGACGCCATTGGAGGTGTAATTAATATTATTACAAAATCAAAGGGCAAACCCTTTGTGACAGGCGCATTGAGTTATGGTAGTTATGGTACCAAGCAGGGTAA
>CALPSK010000201.1 GCA_943326215.1 Sediminibacterium ginsengisoli
GCTTCCAAGCCTGCTAAATAACCTTTTACTAGTAAAATAAGTTTTGGGTCTAGGCTATTTATTTGAGCAAGTACAGTGGCCTTTGTATTTAATAAACCAAATACATAATCAACGGGGGCACCTTTTTTACCTAAATAAGTAGCTAGCTTTCCTTTACCTGTTAAAATAAGTGTTTGAATAGTGGTGAAATCATCTTCTGCATGCGCCCAGGCCAGGCCATAGGCCACTTCAGGGTCGGTGGGAGCAAATATATGCGGCACGCCGTAAGTATCTCTTGCAATGGTAATTTTATCAACACGAATAGGGGGTTCAGTACTTGACTGAGCAGTAGCGAATTGTTGTAATAAAATACAAACAAATAAAAGTAAAGTACGCATGTAGAGATATTTAGGCTTAATTATAATTTCAACGGTGTAATTTATAGAAACTATCTAAATTTGCAATAGTTAATAATTAAAATAGATAACAATGATTGAGTCTAAAAGGTTTGGTTCCAAGAAAGCATTAATTGATATAGATGAAACCATCTGCTTTTATACAAATAAAAGAGTATATGAGTTGGCAGAGCCGAATTTTGAAAATGTAGCTAAGATTAATAAACTATACGATGAGGGCTGGCATATTACCTATTGGACAGGCAGAGGAGAAAGCTCAAAGCGCGATTTGAGAGGCCTTACCTTAGAACAGCTGAATAAATGGGGTTGTAAGTTTCACGATTTAATTACAGGCTACGATCCTAACGGAGGCCCTACTAAACCCAATTTTGATTTAGTGATAGACGATAAGGCCAAGAGAATAGAAGAACTATAGAATAATATTTTATTGAAATAATCTGGTAAATTACTAATACTACCGCTACTAATATTAATACTACTAAAGTTCAGCTTTAATAATTTGTTTATTTTTTTTAGCGAAGGGTAAATATAAAATCCAGAAATGCACTAAGGCCACAAGTTCTAATACTATAATATAATAAGGCCACTCCCCAATGACTAAAGGATTACTTACTTCTGGCTTGGCCGATAAATACATATAATTAGCACCTACCGTATAATTAACAATACCCACGCCAATGGCTACTATTTGTGTGTAACCTAATACCCATAACCATGATTTTGGGCGGGGTACAAAGTTTAAATGCACAATCATATATATAATAACTAATAGCATGCCACCATGGTCTATAAAGTAGGCGTAAAAATTATAACCTTCCATGCCTACGGTAAATTCAGGCGTTAATAAAGATTGTATACCGCCCGCTAAACCCCAGTAGTAAAGGCATTCGGCCAACCATTGCCTATAATTAATAAGTGTAATTATGCATAAAAAATAACTAATACTACATAAGTGCACAGGTAGGCTTTGTTGTAAGTTCCAATAGCCTGTTGAATAAACGTAATAATTTTCTACAATATAATTAATACCAAAAAATAAGGCTATAAAATTAGCGTAGGTTTTGGGTTCAATTTTTTTAAAATGTAAGGGGGCTCTTACCACAATAGTAATAATGAGTATTACCATTATAATACATTGCCACCAAAAAAGGGAGAAAGGTTCAATAAATGCGGGTGGATGAAATTTTCCCATTATTATAATTATACAATTATAAGTTGCGAATCCAAATATTTCTATAGCTTATAGGATTACCATCATCGCCATGATCTTGTAACATTAGTGGTAATTTAGAAGCATGCTTTACATACTTTGGCTTTCTTATCCAGTCGGTAGGTCCTAAAATAGTTACATTATTTTGTATAAGTACACCATTATGAATAATAGTTACACGCGCAGGGCTTTCTAGATCGCCATTCTCTTTAAACAAGGGCGCTGTAAAAATAATATCATAAGACTGCCACTCACCAGGTTTGCGACTAGCATTCACTAATGGAACATGTTGCTTATATACTGCACCCGCTTGTCCATTAGAATAAGTTGGATTATTATAAGAATCTAATACTTGAATTTCATATTTACCCATAATATATACACCGCTATTGCCTCTTCCTTGTCCACTGCTTTTTACTTCAGCAGGCTCTCTAAATTCAATATGTAGTTGACAGCTACCAAAAGCTTCTTTGGTAATTAAATCACCAGCGCCTTTAATATCAGTAATAGCGCCATCTGCATCTATTTTCCAGCCAGCAGGGCTGCCATCTCTTTTTTGAAAAGCGCCTAGGCCATTTCCATTGTATAAAATAGTAGCGTCGGAAGGAGCTTCTGCATTATTTACACCAGGTGTAACTACTGGTACATTCACCCAAACTTCCAATGTGGCTGCAAGGCTATCTCTACTGGACATTTTTTGAGCAGTGGCGAACCCGGTGCATACCATTAAGAAGGTTAATACTAGTAATTGTTTTTGCATAAAATAGTTTTAAAGTAAGTAATTGTTACAATGAATATAATAAAAAAAACATTCTTAGGGGGAACAAAAGGTATGAAATGACTAGAAATTCTAGGTTAAATCATGCTATACTATCTTATACCATGCTGTACTAGGCTGGTGCTATATTTTATTGCCTGCATTACCTTTAATGAGGCCGCGACAGTTCGAAGAACCGCAATTGCAATTAAAAGGTTCCATGGTTTCGTCTAAAAAGCTACCGTAATCCAAGGTAAGCTCTTCTCCTTTTTTAACCGCTTTAGTAATCACTACATTTAAACCCATATAGCTGCAGTTAGCATCGCAGTGATGGTTTTGAGGAGACCACTCTTCGGGTTGTAAGTCCCATAATATATATACATCCTTACTTATAGGATAGGCATATCTTCTAAAATTTAATTTCTCACGCTCATCCCAATTTTCATCTACAAATTTTTTGGTAACAATGCGTTGTGCTTTTTCTTCTCCTTGAAATAATATAGTGCCTTTAGGTAAGTCCCATTTTGCATACATGCCATATCCAGAAATAGCATTCCCTTTAATTTTAAATACTTTTTCTTTTCTTCTATAGCGTGCCATGCCTTCAATAATAATTCTTTCTAAGAAGCCACGTTGACCTGCACCATCGTGTAGTAAAATATAATCGGCAGAACCTTCATAGCCTTGAGCATAAAAAACTGAACAAGTAAAATTAATTTCAAGAAAAAATATTTCTCCTTTTTCATTCATTCTAAAATCCATTCTTCCATAACCCACACCATTGAAAGACATAAATACTTGTTCTGCAATATTTTTTAACTTAGTAGCCAAGACAGTATCCGATACAGGAATATTGGCAGTGGGATGTAATTCAGAAGTTTTTAATGCGTAGGTTTTAAAACTAAAACCTTCAGGGAAAATATATTCA
>CALPSK010000202.1 GCA_943326215.1 Sediminibacterium ginsengisoli
GCACGCATCATATGCCACAGGACTGGGATGGTAAAACCATAGAGTTTGAAAATGCTAAAGCAGGTATAGCCTCTATTGAAACAAGCTTTGCAGCTGTAAAGCAAGTAGTACCATCACTTTCAGAAACAAAATTATCGGAACTCTTTTCAACGAATGCTAGAAATATATTTAACATTTCTTCTGCTACTATTGCAGAAGGGGCAGAAGCTGAATTAACAGTTTTTAGTGCCCAAGAAACTACAAAGCTTTCTAAAGAAAATTCTAAAAGTAAATCGGCCAACTCTCCTTTCTGGGGTATTGAATTAAAAGGTAAAGTTTTAGGCACCTATGTAAAAGGCAAATTATCAATTAATAAATAATAACACAATATAAAAAATAAACTATGGAAACTCCAGTAACAAATAATTCTCAAGTAACTACGCATATTTTCAAAGGTTTAATATTAAGTGCATTTTCTATTGTATTTAGTGTGGTGATGTATGTATTTAATTTATTCGAGTACAGCTGGTTAACATGGGTGAGCACGGCTGTTGTAATGGGAGGCATCATTTATGGTAACATTCTTTATGCAAATCAAAATAACAATAATGTAACTTTTGGTAATTTATTTGCACATGGTTTTAAAACCACTGCAGTTTTAATTGTCATCACTACTGCTTATACACTTCTGGCTTTTAAAGTTTTATTTCCAGACATGGTTGATATGATTTTAGAGATTTCTAGAAAGCAAATGCTAGAGAATCCTAAAATGACAGATGAAATGATTGAACAAGCAATGTCTATGACCAAGAAATTCTTTATTCCTTTTGCCATAGGAGGTACTATTTTAGGAACTGGTTTTACAGGTGCTATTGCATCACTTATTGGTGCAGGTATTGCTAAAAAGAATCCTCTTGATCCTTTCTCTAATCCAGCTTCTTAATAAACGAATATGCAAATTTCTGTAGTTATACCTTTATTTAACGAAGCTGAATCATTGCCTGAATTAATGCAGTGGATTGACCGTGTTATGCAAACGCATAATTATTCATACGAAGTAATTATGGTGGATGATGGAAGTAAGGATAACAGTTGGAATACAATACAAACATTGAGAGCTAGCTACCCTTCTTTAAAAGGTATTAAATTTCAACGCAATTACGGAAAGTCTGCAGCATTGAATGAAGGCTTTAAAATGGCGCAAGGCGATATTGTGGTGACCATGGATGCCGACTTACAAGATTCCCCAGATGAGATTCCTGAATTTTATGATATGATTACCAAAGAGGGTTATCATTTAGTAAGTGGATGGAAGAAAAAAAGATATGATAATACTTTCACTAAGAATATTCCTTCTAAAATTTACAATGCAGTAGCAAGAAGAAGCTCTGGCATAGTGTTACACGATTTTAACTGCGGTATTAAAGCCTACCAATTAAAGGTTATAAAAAGTATTGAAGTATTTGGTGAGATGCACCGCTACATTCCTATTCTAGCTAAATGGGCTGGGTTTTCTAAAATTGGGGAGAAAGTAGTAGTACACCAAGCAAGAAAATACGGGACTACTAAATTTGGTTGGGAGCGTTTTGTAAATGGTTTTTTAGATTTAATGACCATCCAGTTTTTATCAAAATTTGGTAAAAAGCCCATGCAATTTTTCGGATTAATTGGAAGCTTATTTTTCCTCATTGGTTTAATTTCTTTTGGCAATATTGTTTTTGATAAATTTATGAATCCCGATTTTTCAGTCACCAATAAGCCTGCATTTTATATAGCCTTGGTTTCTATGATTATAGGTGTTCAATTATTTTTAGCTGGTTTCATTGCAGAATTAGTGAATCGCAGTGCAGTGGATAGAAATACCTATTTAATAGAAGATAAACTTGGGTTTAATAGCTAATTAATAATCTTTTCAAATGAATAAGAAAGTGATTATTATTGGTTCTGCTTGGCCACTTAGAGCAGGAGGATTAGCCACTTTTAATGAGCGTTTAGCCAAACAATTTATGGAGGAAGGTTTTGATACCAGCATTTATACTTTCTCTTTACAATACCCTAGTTTCTTATTCCCCGGTTCTACGCAGTTATCCAACGAACCCGCCCCCACTCATTTAAAAATTAAGGCTTGTATTAATTCCATCAATCCTTTCAATTGGTTGAAAGTGGGAAATGAACTAAGAAAAATAAAACCCGATTATATAGTAGTGCGTTTTTGGATGCCTTTTTTTGGCCCCTGCTTAGGTACTATTTTGAAATTAGTAAATAGAAATAAGTTCACTCAAATTATTTGCATTGCCGATAATGTAATACCCCACGAAAAAAGAATGGGCGATACATTATTAACCAAGTATTTCTTTTCATCTATTCACCGCTTTGTTACAATGAGTGAAAAGGTCAATCAGGACTTAAAAATCTTTACGCAGAAACCTTCCATTAATATAGTGCATCCTATTTATGATAATTTTGGAGACATCCTTTCTAAAGAAGAAGCCCGCAAACATTTAGCCTTGCCTATAAATGAAAAAATTATATTATTCTTTGGCTTTATTCGTAAATATAAAGGCTTGGACTTATTATTAGAAGCCATGAATAATGCAAGTATTAGAGAGGCCAATATTAAATTATTAATTGCAGGTGAATTTTATGATAATAAAGAAGAGTATGAATTAATTATTGCAAAATATAATTTAGCCAATAGCTTATACTTAAGAACTCAATTTATTGACAATAGCGAGGTGAAATATTATTTATCTGCTGCCGATTTTGTAATTCAACCCTATAAGAATGCCACTCAAAGTGGCGTTACACCACTAGCCTACCATTTTGAAAAGCCCATGCTGGTAACCAGTGTGGGAGGCCTTGCAAATTTAGTGCCCCATATGAAAGTAGGTATTGTGACAGAACCCAATGCAGACTCCATTGCTGCAGGTATAATGAAGCTATACGAATTAGGAGAAACCCATTTTTTAAAGCATCTTTGTGAAGAGAAAAAGAAATTTAGCTGGGAGCATTTAACCACAGCTATTATTGAAAATAAATAGACTGAATTTTAAAATTTTGGACTAAGATTATTCGACTAATATATTTGATTAATAAATACAGATGAATTAATTATATGCAAACAAAAATTAACAGTATTATCAATGCTTCTATTCAAGTGAAGCAAGACATTATAGAAAAAGGTGAATTAGCTGCTACACTTGAAAAAGTAATTGCTGTCATTACACAGGCCTTTAAAAATGGGAACAGTGTTTATTTTGCAGGTAATGGAGGAAGTGCTGCAGATGCACAACATTTAGC
>CALPSK010000203.1 GCA_943326215.1 Sediminibacterium ginsengisoli
ACGGGTTTAATGGATCCGCATACCGATTATTTCGCGCCTGTTGAAAAAAGATCATTCACTGAGCAAATGAGTGGTACTTTCTATGGCATTGGTGCTCAATTAACGCAGGATGACAATGGTGTGAAAATTGCGAGTATTCAACCAGGTGGGGCTGCTTGGAAATCGGGGCTTTTAGTGGTGAATGATGTCATTGTTAAAATTGCACAAGGCGCGGAAGAGCCAGTGGATGTGACTGGATATGAAACCACTGACGCCGTAAAATTAATAAGAGGAGACCTAGGTACTGAAGTAAGATTAACTGTTAGAAAGCCAGATGGTAATACTAAAGTAGTTGCTTTAATAAGAGAGAAAATTGTTTTAGATGAAGGTTTTGCAAGAAGTGCAGTTATTCAAAATGGCAATGAAAAAATTGGCTATATTTTACTGCCCGATTTTTATGCCGACTTTGAAAGAGAAGATGGTGCAAGAAGCTCAAAAGATATTGCGAAGGAAGTAGAAAAATTAAAAGCAGAAAAAGTTAAAGGAATTATCATTGATGTTAGGTATAATGGAGGGGGTTCTTTGTATGAAGTAGTTCAAATGGTAGGTATGTTTATTGATAAAGGACCTGTTGTTCAAATTAGAAGTAAAGAAGGCAGGTCTCAAATACTAGCAGATGAAACGCCTGGTATTTTATATGATGGTCCATTGGTAGTAATGGTGAATGAGTTTAGCGCCTCTGCCAGTGAAATTTTTGCAGCAGCTATTCAAGATTATAAAAGAGGTTTAATTGTAGGAAGCACTTCTAGTTACGGCAAAGGAACGGTGCAAAGAAATGTGGCTTTCGGCAAACCATTAGATGCAATGGGTATTCAAACTGAATATGGTGCAGTGAAATTAACCTTCCAAAAATTTTATAGAGTGACTGGAAGTTCTACACAAAGAAAAGGAGTCGTGCCTGATGTCATATTACCCGATGATTATGAGTTTTTGAAATACCGTGAGAAAGACAATCCATCTGCCTTGCCTTGGGATGAAATGGAGCGTGCTAAGTATGCTCCATGGACGAGTTCAAATGAGATTGCCAATATTGCCTTAAAAGCCAACAATAAAATAAAGAATGATACTGCTACCATTCGATTTAAGAAAAATTTGCAATGGGTATCTGCACAAGTAGACAAGTCGGTGGCTTTGGAGATTAATAAATACAGACAGTATAAAAAAGAGATTCAAAATGTTATTCAACAAAACGAAAGCATATTGAAATTAAAGACACCTATGACGGTCACTGCTTTAAAAGCGGATTATGAAAAGTTTTATAATAATCCAGATAAAACAAAACAAGAAAGATACCAGGCTTGGTTGAAGATGGTTGCTAAGGATATTCAAGTAAATGAGTCTAGTAAACTATTAACAGCGTTTGCTAAGCCTAATTTAATCGCTAAAAAAGGATAGAGGACTATGAAAGTAGAAACTGGTGCCAATGTTAAAACTTGGCATGTTATATATACAAAGTCTAAATGGGAGAAAAAGGTAGACGGCTTATTAACTAAAAATGGTTTTGAGAGTTGGTGCCCAGTTCAAAAAAGAGAAAGGCAATGGTCTGATCGAAAAAAGATTATCGAAGAGCCACTTTTTAGATCCTATGTTTTCATTAAAGCTAGCAAAGAAGATCATTCCAAAATTTTATCAACCATAGGAGTCGTTAATTTTTTATACTTTTTAAGAAAGCCCGCTATAATAAGAGATAACGAAATTGAAGCAATTCGTAAATACTTAGGGCAATCCGATGCCACTATACAAGTAGTGGATATGGCCAATATACCTGCTCAAACTAAGGTGGAAATTAATCAGGGATTATTTATGGGGCAGAGGGGAGAAGTGGTAAAGACGAGTAAAAAATCGGTTTATGTGAAGTTGGAAAGTATAAATATGATGATGATTGTTGAATTCAAAGCTTCTGAAGTCTCGCTCCAATAATCTTTCGAATTATTTTTCAAATAATAATTTAACTATTTGAATTACTCTATAATTATTACTATAGTTATCTCTTTATGCTAATTTCCAATCAATAATTTGATTGCTCCACTCGGCACGGAAGGGCGTTTCCACTTTTATATAGTTATCGGTAAATCCTTCTAGCATTATAATAGATGCATCTTCTTTATTCACTTTAGGCGATTCAAATAAAACCTTTCTCGTACTTCCTCTTTGGGATTCAGTAAAGTATTGTAATTTTTGATAAGATAAATTCCTAAGTATTTTATTTCTTTCATGACGTTCCTGTATAGGCACAATGGGCTTAATGGTCAAGGCCTTGGTAGCCGCTCTTTCAGAATAAGTAAATACATGTAGGTATGCAATATCTAATGCATGAATAAATTCAAGACTTTCTTTAAAATAAGCTTCTGTTTCACCCGGAGAACCTACAATCACATCTACTCCAATACAAGCATGGGGCATTATTTTTTTAATAAGGTCCACTCTTTCTTGGTATAAATCGCGAGTATATCTTCTTTGCATTAATTTTAATACCGCGTCAGACCCGCTTTGTAATGGAATATGAAAATGCGGCATAATGCGTTTACTCTTTGCCACAAACTCGATAATTTCATTAGTGAGTAAGTTTGGCTCTATAGATGATATACGGTACCTAGGCATATTTGTTTCTTGCTCTAAGGCCTTCAGTAAATCAAAAAAGTTTTCTGTATGTTTTTTTCCGCCTTCTTCACTTTTACCAAAGTCGCCTAAATTAATACCGGTTAATACAATTTCTTTTACCCCATTACTTGCTAAGGACTGCGCATCGGCTACTACATTTTCAATACGGTCACTTCTGCTTTTACCTCGGGCCATGGGTATGGTGCAAAAAGTACAACTGTAATCACAGCCGTCTTGTACTTTTAAAAAAGTACGGGTTCTATCATTTACTGAATAAGAACTTTTAAAATCGGTAACGGTATCAATATCGCAACTACAAATTTTAGTGGCATCGCCCTTGGTTAAATTAGCTAAATGGGGAACAAGGTTAAATTTTTCTGAAGCGCCTAATACCAAATCTACGCCGGGAATTTCAGCAATTTCCTTGGGCTTTAATTGTGCATAGCAGCCTGTAATCACGACAAAGCTTTCTGGGGCCAGTCTTTGAATTCTTCTTACCAATTGACGACATTCTTTGTCTGCATTTTCAGTAACAGAACAGGTATTGATCACATAAATATCTGCCTTCTCCGTAAAGGCCTTTTTCTCAAAGCCCTCCTTCTCTAATTG
>CALPSK010000204.1 GCA_943326215.1 Sediminibacterium ginsengisoli
GATCCAAATTAATTTCTGGAATAAAAGTCTCCCACATATGGTGCAATCCTTTTTGTCCAGTTAATTGTCCGTCATAGTTCATGGTCGTATGCAAAGGCACATGCAAGTCTGCCACATAATGACCTAAGTCTGCAGCATAAAATAAAATGCTGTCTTTATTTTTAGAACGAAAAGCAGCTGTTAACTTTTCTAATTGATTTACTATTACATAAGGCACATAACCATATTTAAGCAAGGTATCTTCATTGTATTTTTTTACCGCAGACGCCCAATCAAGTGGCATCATATTGGCAGCATTCGGACCATAGGCTTCTAAGTCAATAAAATGTTTAGTCGCTTCTGTTTTATCTGTGTTTCTTCTTATATCTGGTCTGGTAGAATTAGCAACTAAATTATTCATTTCTTTATGCATAAAAGATTGCAAGGGTTCTGGCAAACTATAAATGGCAATTTGATGAATAGTGCGGTGCACTAAAAAACCCCAACTACTAAGGCCTACTGCCAAAATAAATGTAAGAGAAATATAAAGTGTTTTCTTATTGAACATATATTCTAAGTTTAAAGCGAAGATACTCAAAAGTTTTTCCACTCTTCACGTTAATTTTCATAGTAAATAGACAAATTTTCCATTCTTCCATATTTTAAAAATAGATATGTGAAAATGGATATATATTTGAACTATAAATTTCTTACTATGGATGCCCTTTTAAGTTTACAAAATCTGAAAAAATATTATGCTACTCAAAAAGCAGTAGACGATATTAGTTTCGACATTGAGAGAGGAAGTATTTTTGGATTGCTTGGCCCAAATGGAGCAGGTAAAACAACTTTACTGCGTATGATAACGGGTATATTTTATCCAGACAGTGGTAATATATTATTAGATGGTGCCACCTTTAATCCCATGGTGGATATTGAAAAAATTGGATACATGCCTGAAGAAAGAGGCATGTATAAGAAAATGAAAATTGGAGAACAAGCATTATACCTAGCGCAGTTAAAAGGAATGTCTAAGGCGGAAGCTACCGAAAAAATAAAATACTGGTTTAAGAAATTTGAGATGGAGAGCTGGTGGAATAAAAAGGTAGAAGATTTAAGTAAAGGAATGAGTCAGAAATTACAATTTGTCATTACCGTTTTACACGAACCCAAATTAATTATATTAGACGAACCTTTTAGTGGTCTCGACCCTTTAAACGCCAATTTAATCAAGGATGAAATTTATGCATTAGCTAAAAAAGGTTCTACCATTATATTTAGTACCCACCGCATGGAACAAGTGGAAGAAATTTGTGACCATATTGTACTAGTGAACTTGGGTAAAAAAATATTAGATGGCTCTGTGTCAGGCATTAAACAACAGTTTAAAGAAAATAATTTCTCATTTGAAATTAAAGCAGGTGCCAGCTTAGCGAGTAATAGCATTTTCACTATCATCAATGAAACTGACTCTAAGTACTTAATTAAGATTAATGAAGGCCATACAGTAAATAATGTACTTCAACATATTATTGAGCAGCAAATTGAATTAATAGGTTTTAATGAAGTGCTACCTTCTTTAAATGAAATATTTATCAAATTAGTAGAAGGTACACATGCAGGTGCTCGTGCCTTTCAAAATATTTAAAAAAAAATTATAATGAATAAGACTTGGTTAATTATACAAAGAGAATACAGCAGTAGGGTAAAAAATAAACGTTTTTTAATCCTTACTTTTTTAACGCCCTTATTAATAGTGGGTTTAGTAGCTGCTTCCATCTACTTCTCTGTTTCTGGGGTAGAATATAGAAAAATTGCCGTGATAGATCCTAATGGGTATATCAAAAATTCTTTAAAAAATACCAATCAAATTAGTTTTAGTTTTCCGCAAAATGTAGATACTTCTAACTATGTTGAAAAAGGATTTACCGATATTTTAATTTTACCTCAATTTGAAAAAGGTACTAAGTCGGACTATATTTTAAGATCCAAAAAGTCAATGGGCTTAATGCTACAAGAAAGTATTAGTAACAGAATTAATAGCGCTATTGAAGATCAAATGCTACAAGATGCCGGTATTCAACAAAATATTTTAGATTCTATACATAAAGCCTCCCAAGTAGCTGAATTAAAAGCCTACGAGGACAAAGGAAGTTCTAGCAAAGAATCTAATGCAGGCCTAGCCATGGGTATTGGCTATGCGAGTGGCTTACTTATCTACATGACTATGTTTATTTATGGTGCCATGGTCATGCGTGGAGTGATGGAAGAAAAAACCAACCGTATTGCAGAAGTTATTATTAGTAGTGTGAAGCCTTTTGAATTAATGATGGGTAAAATTATTGGTATTGGGGCTGTGGGCTTGACTCAGTTTTTATTATGGATTGTTTTAATTATTGGTTTGACTAGCGCTGCTGCAGGCTTCTTACCATCTGATATACAAAATCAGGTAGAAACTTTACAACAGAACAATGGAACAATGGCAGGTGGCATGATGCAAGCCAGTGAATCTGCTCAAAAAATTTATGAATTTCAACATACTATCTCTACCGCTAACTGGCCTTTAATTATTTTTTGCTTCATATTTTATTTTATTGGTGGTTATTTATTTTATGCAGCTTTATTTGCTGCAGTGGGTAGTACTGTCAACGAAGACCCTCAAGATGCACAAAGCTTAATGTTCCCTATAACCATGCCGCTTATTTTTTCTTATATCATTACCAATATGGTTACCCAAAACCCCAATACACCCATTGCTTTTTGGGCAAGTATGATCCCCTTTAGTTCTCCCATGGTCATGATGGCGCGTGTTGCTTATGGCGTTCCAAGTGCTGTCACTTATTGGGAATTGGCTTTAAGTATGTTATGCCTTGTCGGTGGTTTTATATTTACCACTTGGTTAAGTGGTCGTATATATCGCACGGGTATTTTACTCTATGGTAAAAAAGTAACTTGGAAAATAATGTTTAAGTGGGCCTTTAAAAAAGTATAAAACTTATATAATATTATTTTAGTTTAAACTATTAGGCTAAAAACTATTAGACTAAAATTATATCAATTATATTTTGCCTATAAGGCAATTCTAATATTTATCCCTGCCCTTGTATTGGTAATCGGTGGTGAAGAAGATATATAAGGGGTGGCCTTTCTTCTATCATAGAAGAATTTTAAATTTATTTTAGAATTTAAAACATAGTCTATAGAAGGCTGTATGGTTACTTCTCTTTGACCACCTGTTCCGTAGGCATTAGATTGATCTAGTCTACTA
>CALPSK010000205.1 GCA_943326215.1 Sediminibacterium ginsengisoli
CCAAGCAGCAATATTTGCCAAAGGGCCTTCTCCTTCAGGACCGGGAGAATAATTATCAACGGTGGGTAATAATAAAGGAAGTTCTTTTTCTGATAAAGGATAAGCTATTCCATCTTTCCATTTAATAGGGAATGGCTCGCCCCAATAACGTTGTCTACTAAAAGCAGCATCACGCATTCTATAATTAACCTTAGACTTGCCAATACCCATGGCCTCTAATTTTTGAGTCACTATAGCAATAGCCTTTTTTTGTACCATTCCATTTAGAAAATCGCTATTCGATAAAATACCTTCTTTAGTGGGGTTCGCTTCCTCTCCATTAAACGCGGCTCCAATAATATTGGTAATGGGTATATTAAAATGTTGCGCAAATTTAAAATCACGATCATCTCCACAAGGCACAGCCATGATGGCCCCAGTACCATAACCTGCTAATACATATTCTGAAATCCAAACAGGTATTAAGGCATTATTAAAAGGGTTGGTCACATAAGCACCTGTAAAACATCCTGTAATTTTTTTCTCCGAAATACGCTCCCTCTCACTTCTGCTTTTTACATACCCAATATATTCAGTAACGGCTGCTTTATGGGTAGCTGGTACAATGGTTTCAATAAGTGCATGTTCAGGCGCTACCACCATAAAGTCTACCCCAAAAATAGTATCGGGTCTTGTAGTGTATACTTTTAAACTACCTGCATGTCCTTGAATGGCAAAATCTATTTCAGCACCTTCACTTCTTCCAATCCAATTGGATTGCATTTCTTTCATGGCCTCACTAAACTGAATAGTATCTAGTCCCGATAAAAGCCTATCTGCATATTCTGTAATTCTTAAATACCATTGACGTAATTTCTTTTTCTCTACAGGATGGCCTCCTCTTTCACTAAATCCGTTAATCACTTCATCATTGGCAAGTACTGTACCCAAGGCCGCACACCAGTTCACTTCGCCATAACCACAGAAGGCCAAACGGTATTGCATTAAAATAGCTTGCTTTTCTTTTTCAGTATACGCTTTCCAATGAGTGGCAGTAAAAGAAAGGGTAGCGTCTGCAGGACAAATATGCTCTGCATTGCCTTGCTTTTCAAAAGTAGCTTCTAGTATAGCGATAGGCCTAGCTTTTGATTGTTGTTTATCAAAATAGCTATTGAATAATTGTAGAAAAATCCACTGTGTCCATTTATAATAACTTGCATCACAAGTTTTTACTTCTCTATCCCAATCAAAACAAAATCCAATATTATCTAATTGTTTTCTAAAATTATTAATATTATCATAAGTGCTTTTAGAAGGATGCACTCCATGTTCAATGGCGTATTGCTCTGCAGGTAAACCAAATGCATCATAACCCATGGGATGTAGAACATTAAACCCTTTCAATCTTTTATACCTGCTATAAATATCTGAAGCAATATAACCAAGCGGATGCCCTACATGCAAACCTGCACCACTTGGATAAGGAAACATATCCAAAACATAAGCCTTAGGCTTCGTAGATTCATTACTTACCTTGTACGCCTTTTTTTCCTGCCAAATAGTTTGCCACTTTTTTTCAATGGCCCTAAATTGATACTCCATTTCTTGATTTTCTTTATAAAAGGAGGAAAAACTAACAATTCTTTAACCAAATTTTGAGTAGGCTCCAATTTGAGTAAAAAATGTCCGAATTCACCCTCTGCAAATGTAAGCCATTAGCGTTCAAAACCCTACATTTGCAAAGCGAACAAGTAAAAAATTAATGCTATGGCTTCTACTGGAACATCGGCTCTAAAACGCAGCAAACCCAACTACATTTATAGTATTGTTGGGGTGGCCATTGTTTTATTTATTATGGGCATTATGGGCTGGTTGTTTTTAAACCTTCAGTCTATTGGGGACAGCTTTAAAGAGGATATTCGTATTAGCGTTTATGTAAGAACTTCTGACAAAAACACGGTGGGTGCCATTGAGAAATTTATAGCAAGCCAACCCTATGCTAAAAATGTAGAGTACATTAATAAAGAAAAGGCGAAGGCCATTTGGAATAAAGAAAATAACGAAGACTGGGGTAAAATTCTAGAGGCTAACCCGCTTCCTGAAAGTATTGACTTTTTTGCCAAAGCCGATTATGTAAACACAGATAGTTTAACTAAAATTACAGCCGCTATTGAATCTGCATTCAGTAAAGATGTAGCAGATATTCAATATCCAAAAAGCTTAGTGACTAACTTAAATGAAAGAGCTGCTAAAATTGGAGTCATCTTTTTAGTGATGTCCATTATACTTTGCATAATTGTTATTATTAGTATTGATAATACCATTCGCTTAGCTATGTTTAGCAATCGCTTTTTAATTAAGACCATGCAGATGGTAGGTGCGACACGTAATTTTATTTCTAAGCCTTTGTTAATTCGTGCATTATTAAATGGTTTAATTAGCGCCTTTATAGCCATCTTCCTTTTATTTGGATTAATAGAATGGGCCACTTCGCAGTTCCCTCAAATAGGCATGTTACAAGGCATAAGCAATAGTTTAATTTTATTTGGAGGCCTTATATTACTGGGTGTGGGTATTTCGGTATTTAGTACTTATCGCAGTGTACTAAAATATTTAAAAATGAAATTGGACGAATTATATTAATTGTACCCAAACTTTTACAAAAAATTTATTGACAATAAAACTTGAAACCATGAGTCAGAAAGAAAAAACTAAATCACTTCAATTCTTTGGTAAATCTAATTATACATGGATGCTTATTGGAGCAGCCTTAATTATAGCAGGCATGTTTTTAATGTCTGGTGGAAAGAGCGCCGATCCCAATGTATTTAATGAATCAGAAGTATATAGCTTCAGACGCATTACCCTGGCCCCTATTGTAGTAATCGCAGGTTTTATTGTAGAAATATATGCGATTTTCAAAAAATCGTAAGAATGAATATTTTTCAATCCATTATTATAGCCATTATTGAGGGCATTACCGAATTCTTACCCATTTCCAGTACGGCGCACATGAAATTTGCCAATCCTTTTTTAGGTATTGAAAGCAGCCCCTTTGTGGATTTGTTTGAAATAGTGATTCAACTAGCAGCCATTGCATCGGTGGTGGTTATTTACAGAAAAAGGTTTTTCGATTTTAAACATTATAGCTTCTATGTTAAATTAATCATTGCAGTTATTCCCGCTTTACTTTTTGGCGCTGCTCTAAAAAAACATATCGATGCTGCCTTAGGTAATTTATGGGTTATTGCCATTGTCATGGTAGC
>CALPSK010000206.1 GCA_943326215.1 Sediminibacterium ginsengisoli
TTAAATTAAAGTATATTGAATACCCGACTGTGGTGAGTGCTATCAAAGCGCACGTTCAATACCTTAAATTAATGAGCAAGCCTTCATTGCAATAAAGCTTATAAGATATAGATACAATAAAAAAAGGTCCCCGATTTAAGAGGACCTTTTTTAGTAATATGAGTATTGTAGGCTAATATATGTTAATCTACCTATGTATTAGTTTAAGAAGCCTTTTTCTTTCTAGTCATTTTGCGTGGCGGATTGGCTTTTAATTCAGCGATAGTGGCATTTACTTCCTCAATGGTTAAGGTTTCTACTTTTTCTTGCTGCTCTTTACTCAATTTGAAATTGCGTAAACCTTGTTTAATATAAGGGCCATAAGGACCACGTAAAAGTTGGATCTTTTCTTTTTCAAATACCTTAATGGTTCTCTCGTCTTTAGCCTTGCGTTTTTCTGCAATCATAGGAGTTAATTCTTCTAAGCTTACAGTATAAGGGTCCATTTCCTTGTTCAAGGAGTAGAACTTCTTAGCATGAGCCGCATAAGGGCCAAAGCGTCCAATATTTACAGAAACATCTTCCTCTTCAAATTGACCAAGCATTCTAGGTAGTTTGAAAAGCTCCATGGCTTCCTCAAAACTAATAGTCTCAATACTTTGAGAGGCTTTCAATTTTGCAAATCTTGGCTTTTCTTCTTCGTCTTGGTGTCCAATTTGAACCATCGGTCCATATCTTCCCATACGAGCAATTACTTTCTTACCAGTCACTGCATCAAAACCTAGTTCTCTTTCACCTTTCGCTCTTTCCGCAGTTTCAAGGGTATGTTCAATGGTCACATGAAAGGGCTCATAAAAAGAGGCCAACATATCGCTCCATTTTAATTTACCAGCTGCGATTTCATCAAATTCACCTTCAATTTTAGCAGTAAAGTTAAAGTCCATAACTTTTTCAAAATGTAATTTCAAAAAGTCAGTCACCACTAAACCTAAGTCGGTAGGAGATAACTTGTTTTTTTCTGCACCTGTAATTTCCGAGGCTGTCTCTTGTTTAATGACATCCTTATTATCTAAAGTTAAAATCTGGAAGATTCTTTTCACCCCTTCTTTTTCTCTTTTCTCTACATAATTACGTTTCATAATAGTAGAGATAGTGGGCGCATAAGTAGAAGGGCGTCCAATACCTAATTCCTCTAATTTCTTCACCAGCGATGCTTCTGTATATCTTGAAGTAGGTCTGCTAAAACGCTCTAGTCCTGTCATTTCTAAAAAGTCTAATACTTGTCCTTTAGCTAAAGGAGGTAATAAACTTTCTCCCTCTTCATTGTTATCTTCTTCCTCTTCGTCGTTGCTTTCTAAATATACTTTTAGAAAACCATCAAATTTCATTACCTCTCCACTTGCTGTTAAAGTTTCTTTATTAGTAGAGACTTCAATTTTAGCAGTTGTTTTTTCGAATTGCGCATCGCTCATTTGAGAAGCAATGGTTCTTTTCCAAATCAGTTCGTATAATCTATTTAAATCGGCATCGTCTACCTTGCTTTCATTCATGTAAGAAGGGCGAATGGCCTCATGCGCTTCTTGCGCATTTTCATTTTTATTTTTAAACTTACGAGGTTGATAATATTTTTCTCCAAAGCTTGAATTAATTTCTGCTTTAATGGCGTCCACTGCTGTTTCACTTAAGCTAATACTATCTGTTCTCATGTAAGTGATCTTACCACTTTCATATAACTTTTGTGCAAGCAACATTGTTTTACTTACACTGTATCCTAATTTTCTAGAAGCTTCTTGTTGTAAAGTAGAAGTGGTGAAAGGCGCTGAGGGCGTGCGTTTGCCATCTTTTACAGCAATATCTTTTACGGTATATTTTGCACCCTTGGATTCATTTAAAAATTTCTCAGCAGCACCAGCTGTTGATAATTTTTGAGGACCTTCTGCTTTAAACTTAACTTTCTTTTTATTAATATCAGGCGCTGTGAATAAAGCTGAAATTTTAAATACGCTTTCTGGTAAAAATTGATTGATCTCTCTTTCTCTTTCTGCAATTAATCTAACAGCCACACTTTGTACACGACCTGCACTTAAACTTCTTTGCATGCCTATTTTTCTCCAAAGCACAGGGCTTAATTCAAAGCCCACAATTCTATCTAATATTCTTCTTGCTTGTTGTGCATCCACTAAATCCATATTTATGAAACGCGGATTCGCCACTGCTTTTTTAATAGCGGGCGCTGTAATTTCATGAAATACAATACGCTTAGTTTTTTTAGGATCTAAGCCCAATACTTCTGCTAAATGCCAACTAATACTTTCTCCTTCACGGTCCTCATCCGATGCTAGCCAAACTTCCTTTGCCTTCTTTGACATGGACTTTAATTCCTTTACCACTTTTTCTTTCTCACTAGGGACGGTATATCTTGGTGCAAATTTGTTTTTTAAGTCAATACCCATGTCTGCTTTCTCTAGGTCACGAATATGACCATAGCAGCTTCTTACTTCAAATTCATCCCCTAAAATCTTCTCGATCGTCTTGGCCTTAGCAGGCGACTCCACAATTAATAAGTTTTTTGACATAGTTGCCAACCGCTCCTACGGGTATTTTTGGAATTGAATATCAATTAATTATGATAAAAGAAAAAAGACCATTTCTGGCGAATCATTTCTTTTCTCGCGATGCAATATTAGAGCTTTCGCCCAAAAAATAAAAATTAGCTATTCTATAGAACCCAGAAAGGCCACTATTTTATCAATAATTTCAGGGGTTTTATATAGTTTATTATGACCTAACCCATTGGTTATCAAGAATTTTATGTTTTTGGGGGCTTTTTTTTGAAATTCTACCAAATCTTCGAAGGGACAAACCAAATCATCCCTGTCATGCACCCAAAGTAGGTCTCCAGCAAAGTTTTCGATGGCCCTGTCGGCTTCAAAATAGGTAATTGGCATTCCAGATCGCTTTTCAACTAATTCATTAAAAGCAGTTCTGATGGCAGGGCTAAGGTGCATCATATTGAAATATCTTTCAAAAGTAGTGGTGGTTTTAGTGGCAGGCGCAATTAATACAAACTTATGCTTGCTTGGATTTTCAATGTTTTCAGCTATCATGGCCAATGTAATGGCTCCAAGGGAATGCCCAATAAAATGGTCAATGGGGCCTAATTCTTTAATAATATTTTCAATGGCATGTTTATAGATGACTATATTAATGTGTTTGCCCTCACTCAGCCCATGTCCAGGTGCATCAAAGCCAATAACCCTAAA
>CALPSK010000207.1 GCA_943326215.1 Sediminibacterium ginsengisoli
AAGCCCATTGGCCATGACCTTGCCTTTAATCGTATTGGCTATTTTAAGTGCAGTGGGTGGAGCCATTGGTATTCCTCATATTATGGGAGGCCATCATTGGTTAACTGGACAACTAAGTACTATTGTAAGTACACCGCATGAAACTAGTTTAGCGGTTTCTACTGAATGGATTTTAATGGGTGTGTCGGTAGCCATTGCAGCTACCTCTCTACTTATTGCTTTATCTCGTTATAGAAAGCAAACCGACGAAGAGCCTAGTTCTGCTTTGGGGAAATTCTTTTACAACAAGTGGTATATAGATGAATTATATCAAAAAGCCATTATTGAACCATTGAATGAATTTGCCTTATTTCTGAAAGAATTTATTGAAAAGAAAATGATTGATGGGGCTGTGAATGGAACTGGTAAGCTGGTTCAGTTTAGTGCTAGAAAAGTAAGGCTTATACAAAATGGACAAGCGGGCTACTATATTTTATTTATGGTACTAGGCATTATTACACTTTTTTTAATTTGGTTCAATGATATTTCTATTTTACGATTCATTCATACATTGACTCAATCATAATAAGCAACGACTATGTTAATTTCATTTCTACTCATTCCAATTTTAACAGCTATTGTACTTTTGTTTATCAAAAAAGATACATTGGCTTCTCAAACTGCAATTGCTGCAAGTTTGGCAACATTGGCATTGGCGGTTTTTGCTTCTTTGAATAAAGTAGAGGCCTTTGATATGGCATGGCTTCCTAATTTGAATAGTCGATTTACTTTACAAGTAGATGGGCTTGCTAAAATATTAATTTTATTAACCGCTATAAGTTTACCAGCCATTTTAATCTCGACAGCAAGCAACGAGTACAAGCAAAAAAATATATTTTTATCGCTTTTATTATTTACCCAAGCAGGTTTGATGGGCGTGTTTTTAGCAGGAGATGCATTATTATTTTATTTCTTCTGGGAATTAGCTTTAATTCCTGTTTATTTTTTATGTTCAATTTGGGGAGGAGAGAAACGCATAGCCATTACTTTTAAATTTTTCATCTATACTTTTTTAGGTTCCTTGTTTATGCTTATAGGCATTTTGTTTTTAAATGCACATACAGCAGAGCATAGTTTTTCTATTCAAGCCTTTATTCATGCCAACTTAACTGGAGGACAAAAAATTACGGCCTTTGCTTTATTTTTTATAGCCTTTGCTATAAAAATGCCCATCTTCCCTTTACATACTTGGCAACCCGATACCTACGAGCAATCGCCAACCGCTGTCACCATGGTCATGAGTGCGGTGATGGTGAAAATGGGTTTGTATGGAATATTAAGATGGTTACTTCCTTTATTTCCAGTAGCCTTTGCAGCGCATACCCATGTGGTTGTATTTTTATCGGTAGTGGGTATTTTATATGCCTCTTTTATTGCTATTCGTCAAGACGATATCAAAAGATTAATCGCTTATTCTTCTATTGCACATATAGGTTTAATGAACGCTGCTATTTTTACTGGTACGGGTATGGCTATTCAAGGTGCCTTGATTCAATTATTCTCCCATGGTATTAATGTATTAGGATTATGGATTATTGCAGACATACTTGAGAGGCAAACAGGAACAAGATCGATGCAACAAATGGGAGGGCTTGCAAAGAAGCAACCTACACTTGCTATTTTATTAGTAGGATTTGCTTTAGCCAATATAGCCATGCCATTAACCAATGCCTTTGTGGGTGAATTTTTAATGTTCAATGGTTTATTTATTTTGAATCCTTGGATAGCTGCTTTTGCAGGTATTAGTATTATACTCGCTGCTATTTATACTTTGAACATGGTACAAAAAGTGGCTTATGGAGAAATAAGTGATAAAATAAATGCCATGCCTGCGCCTAATAAAGCAGCGCAAGCAGTATTAATCATTTTATTAATTATTGTATTTGTAACAGGAGTCTATCCGCAACCTTTATTTACTTTAACGGCCGATACTTTAGAACAATTATTAGCCAAATAATAAAACGAATTAGTAATGAATGCAATTATTGTTTCTACGCTCTTAGGTGTCATCATGATGTTTTGTTCATGGGGCATTAAAAATCAAAAAACGCATCAAACCATTGCTTTAGTAGGATTGTTTGTTTTGATCCTAAGTAATTTGGCCCAATTGAATGGATGGTTCGTTATTGATTTTGATACAAAGGGTATGCTCGCTTTTACTCGATTTGGTTTATTCGTGAATACTTTATTTTTTATTATCACATTCATTTATATATGGCTGAACGGAGAAGAGATTACCAAATTTGATAACCAAGCTGCCGATTTTTATGCTTTGTTTTTCTTTATTTTATGCGGAGCGAGTATCTTAACTTCTTTTGATAATTTATTAATGTTATTTATAGGTATAGAAATTTTATCTATTCCTTTATATATATTAACAGGGGCTGATAAGAAAAACTTATTCAGCAATGAAGCTGCGTTAAAATATTTTTTAATGGGCTCTTTTTCTACAGGTATATTATTATTAGGTATTACTTTTATTTATGGAGCAACGGGTAGTTTTCATTTAGTGGAGCCTGTATTGAAAGCCTCTACTGGCCTGCCTTCTGAGCAAATGATATTGTCGGCTGGTTTATTACTTGTGTTTGCAGCCATGAATTTTAAAGTATCTGCTGCCCCTTTTCATTTTTGGACACCCGATGTATATGATGGAGCGCCAACGGTGTTCACCTCTTTTATGGCCACCATTGTAAAAGCGGCAGGGTTTATCGCATTCATTACCATATTCAATAGTCAATCCAAAGCATTAGGACACACTTGGGAACTTATTTTAGGCTTTGTTATTATTGCTACTTTATTAGTAGGAAATATCGTAGCTGTTTTTCAAAGAAGTGTCAAAAGAATGTTGGCTTATTCAAGTATTGCACAAGCAGGATTTATGTTATTTGCTTTATATGGTAAATCCAGTTTTGCGCAGGAAGGCATTATTTTATATGCAGTTGTTTATTCATTAGCCACGATGGGTGTTTTTGGTGTCTTAATTAAAATGAAAGAAAATAGTTTCGAAGCCTTTCATGGTTTAGCTAAATCCAATCCATTATTAGCCTTTGTAACCACTATATTTTTATTCTCATTAGCAGGTATTCCACTTACAGGAGGCTTCTTTGCTAAATATTATATGCTCAATGCTTTATATGCAGCAGGGGCAGGTCTTTGGTTAATTATTATAGCCATTTTGTTTGCAGCGGTAAGT
>CALPSK010000208.1 GCA_943326215.1 Sediminibacterium ginsengisoli
ATGGCCTGAATATATAGTAAGTGAATCAGGCAAAGGAAATATTTGTTCGCGAATACTTTTTATTAAATCCAAGGGGTTGGCCCCTGGCACGTCGGTTCGACCCACACCATCTTTAAAAATTAGGTCTCCACCAATCATAAAATCTTGTTCGATGTGATAGAAACAAACACTTCCTGGAGAATGACCTGGGGTTAGTAATACCTTGAATAAGTCGCTGCCGAACTGAATAATTTCACCTTCTTGTATATATTGTATGGGTCCTTTGTAGGCATCTGTTGGAACGCCCCATTTAGCGGCCGCTTCCGGTAAACGGTCTAATAAAATTTGTTCATTGGGATGAATATGTGCAGTAAGTCCATAGGTTTCACTCACATAATTATTACCAAAAACATGGTCTAAATGACAATGCGTATTTAATAATAGAGTGGGCTTTAAATTTTCTTTACGAATAAAGTCAGCTAATATTTTTTCTTCGATACGGGTATAGCAACCTGGATCAATAATAATAGCTTCCTTTAACTCATTATATAAAACATAAGTATTTTCTTGAAAAGCGCTAAAGCAAAAACTTTGGATAATGATCATAATTATTTATGGGCGCTTAGATGTTGACAGATATTTTTTACAATCATGGGGCCTTCATAAATAAATCCTGTCCAAATTTGAACTAAGGAAGCGCCTGCATTTATTTTTGATTGTGCATCGGCTCCGGTAAAAATACCGCCACTAGCAATAATTGGAATGCGACCTGAGATGCCTTTATGTAAATATTTTAATACTTCATTTGATTTTTCTAATAGAGGCTGACCACTTAATCCACCTGCGCCCAATTTTTTTGCTTTCTCTTGATTCAGTGTATTTAATAAGCTACGATCAATGGTGGTATTGGTTGCCACAAGCCCTTCCATTTTTATTTCATGCGTTAATACAATAATATCTTCTAATGCCGAAGTTTCTAAATCGGGTGCTATTTTTAATAAAATAGGTTTATTATTTTTATTTAAGTTTTGTAGTTCTGAAAATATCTTTCTTAAAGATTCTTTTTCTTGCAGTTCGCGCAGTCCTGGTGTATTGGGAGAACTTACATTCACCACAAAATAATCCACTACTTCTTCAAGGCCTTTAAAGTTGGTACAATAATCTTTCCAGGCATCTCTATTTTCTGTGACTTTATTTTTTCCAATATTTCCACCAATAATTAAGGAGGAATTATTTTTTGCTTTTCTATCTTTTAATCTTTTTGAAATAATGTCTAAGCCTTCATTGTTAAAACCCATTCTATTAATTAATGCTTTTTGATCGGGTATTCTAAATAAACGAGGTTGTGCATTGCCTGCCTGTGGTTTCGGTGTGACGGTTCCAATTTCAACAAATCCAAAACCCAGCATTTCTAATTCATTTAAATAAGCTGCATTTTTATCAAAGCCAGCACCTAAACCAACGGGGTTGGGGAAGTTTAGCCCAAAGCAAGTTTTAGCAAGGTTTTTTTCTGGGTATTGAAATTGGGCAGCTAATTGTTTTTTTATAAAAGGGATACTGGCCGCTTGGTGCAAACCATACATGGATACATTATGAGCCGTTTCGGGCGGGAGCATAAATAAGAGGTTGCGCGCTATAGGATACCACATGCTACAAATTTACGATGAAATATTTAGTTGCATAAACAACTTTTTACAAAAATGACTACATTTAGGGTGTTAAAATTCATATTTTATGCAAGAAGCGTATATCGTTGCAGGCTTTAGAACAGCTGTTACAAAAAGTAAAAAAGGTGGTTTCAGGTTCATGCGTTCCGATGAATTAGCCATTGAAGTCATAAAAGGTTTAATGAAAACTTTACCTGCTCTTGATCCAAAATTAGTAGATGATGTAATTGTGGGCAATGCAGTTCCTGAAGCAGAACAAGGATTACAGTTTGGAAGAATTATTGCAGCGAAAGCTTTAGGTATTGAAGTACCAGGTATTACTATTAATAGATATTGTGCAAGTGGTTTAGAAAGTATTGCTATGGCCACTGCAAAAATAAGAACAGGGATGGCGGAATGTATTATTGCAGGTGGAACAGAATCTATGTCGATGGTCCCTACCGCAGGCTGGAAAACAGTTCCAGCGTATTCTATTACTGTAGATGAACCAGATTATTATTTATCGATGGGCTTAACTGCAGAAGCAGTAGCCAATGAATATAAAATTTCAAGAGAAGATCAAGATGCATTTGCATTAGCATCACATCAAAAAGCAAAACAAGCTATTGATAATGGATATTTCAAAAAAGGAATCTTACCTATTGAAATAAATGAAACCTATATCAATGAAAAAAATAAAAGAGCCACGCGTAGTTATATAGTAGATACAGATGAAGGCGTAAGAGCAGATACCACCATTGAAGCATTGGCTAAATTAAAACCAGCTTTTGCAGTAAAAGGTTCTGTGACGGCAGGTAACTCCTCTCAAACAAGTGATGGTTCAAGTTTTGTAATGGTAATGAGTGAGAAATTAATGAATTCTTTGGGTTTAAAACCTATAGGACGTTTAGTGAACTGCGCTTCTGCAGGAGTGCACCCAAGAATTATGGGCATTGGTCCTATTGAGGCTGTGCCAAAAGTACTAAAGCAGGCGGGTATGACACAGGACCAAATAGATCTTTTTGAACTCAACGAAGCCTTTGCCTCTCAGTCTTTAGCGGTCATTAGAACCCTTAATTTAGATACCAATAAAGTTAATATAAACGGTGGTGCCATTGCATTGGGCCATCCTTTAGGATGTACAGGCAGCAAATTAACGGTTCAAATTTTGAACGATTTAGAGCGCCTTAATAAGAAATATGGCATAGTGACTGCCTGCGTGGGCGGTGGTCAGGGTATTGCTGGAATCATTGAAAGATTTTAAATCCTCTTGAAATCTAGGATTTAAAATCTTTCCCTCTTATGATTTTTAAACCCTTTTAGGGTTTTGGAAGAATGTAAATCCTATTAGAAATCTAGGATTTACATTCTTTCCCTCTAATGATTTTGCAAACCCTACCGGGTTTGGGAGATTGTAAATCCTACCACACATCAAAAGCTGCCCCTTTTCTTGGCTTTTTTCTCCATTTTTTGCCTAAAATAATATAGCTTAGGTACTCTATTTATTTCAAAATAAGTAAATTAATAACTATGCGTATATCTATTCTTGGGTCTATTGTATTGGCATCTATTTTGTCAATCACTAAT
>CALPSK010000209.1 GCA_943326215.1 Sediminibacterium ginsengisoli
AAAGCAGGAAAAGCTAAAACAAAATAATTTTAAAATAACAAAACAAACAATCAATTAAAAAAAACAAAAAAGTAATATTATGAAACAATTTAGATTCATACTTCTTTGTGCAACAATCGCAGTAATTTCATCTAGTCTTACTGGTTGTAAAAAAGGAGTATACGACGAAAAAGCAGCATTAGCTGCACAAAAAGATCTACTTCAGTTTAAGTACGATCAGGAAATTAAGTTAGAGAACTTAAGACAAGCTGGTCAAACAGCTTCTGCCACTTTACAGTATAATTTTAGTGTTAGATCAAGTATATTTAACGATAGCTTGAATAGAGCAAATAATATGTATTGGAATGATCAATATTATAAAAGAAGAGATATTGCTGTTAAAGTAATTGATTTAGTTACAAGTGCACCTATTATTGGCGCTGAAGTAACTATTCCAACATCTGTAGGTACAATTATTAAAGTAAAAACAGATTCTACTGGTGTTGCTAGATTTACTCCTAATGTAAATATTCCTAATCCAGCTTCTGCTATGGCTACCATGGACGGATACGCTTCTGGATCAGTTTTTGGAACAATTAAAGGAGCTTATAATGAAGGTGCTGCTGTTACAATTAGTGTCTGGAATCTTAAAAATGCACCGAACACCGTTAAAGGAAAAATTTATATTGAGAACGACTTAACAAATGATGCAGCTGAAGTAGCTAAAAAAGCCTTTGTTAACGCTTTCACTTTAGTTACTGTAAATGGTTATGAGCAAAGATTTGATTTTACTGCAACTACTGACGATAATGGTGACTACTCAATGAAAATACCAAATTTAACCGCTGCTTTACAAATGTCACATGCTGCTTTAGAAGGAACTACTAAAATGTATGTAAATGGTTATGTTCCTGGTATGGATACTGTTCCAACAGTTAAATCAATAGATGCAACATATTTCTTGGGTCTTGCTAGTGTATACACTGCTAAGACTAGTTATAGTAACGGTTCTCCTGTTAGTAATACTTTCGGTACTAGTGCTATTGATCAACCTGACAACACTCTTTACGATATTCCTACTTCCGTAGATAGATATCATGTAGCTGCTGCTGCAGATAGTAATGGACGTGGTCACTATGTTAGTGGTATTGGTTTTACTCGATCAACTTTAAGCACTTCTGCTACTTTGGATTCTGCCTTTTTAACAAATGCAGGTGTAGGATCAAACCTTTTCACCACTTCAAGTTTAACTTCTGGTGCAAGCTATAGTGCAAACACTACAACTGCTGGCGCTAGATATACAAGTAAATATAAAGCTGGAACAACTGTTAGAGATACTGTCGATGCTACCTTATATGACTTATTAGCAAATGCTGATGGTTATTGGAAAACCGCGCCAGTATTGAAATTTGTATTACTTACAGACTCTACTGGTAATAAGTTTAAGTTTATAGAAAAGTTAATTCAAAAAACAGGTGGTAAGATTATTAAACCTGATGCGAACTTTACACATGAAACAACCTTGTATAATTTAGTTAAAACGACAAGTAATATTACTGCTTCCAGCTTCAATACTAGAAATATCAATGCTGGTTTTGCTACTGTACCTGTAAATCAAATCAACAATGGTAAAACATATGTATATAATATGAGCTTTGGTGCTGGTAAATTGAAAACTGCGGTGAGATAATATAAACATTCTCCCAATAGATATAAAAAAGGGTCCCGATTTATCGGGACCCTTTTTATTTAGCTACTTATTTAAATTCGTCTAATTATTTGCTAAAAACTTCTCTTTAATAATAGCTTGTACTTGTTTACCTTGTATTTTACTTTCTAGCCAAGAAATTATATCTAAGTACATAAAGGCCCTGCTTTCTAATTTATTGGTTGTAAGGGGTTGTAGGGTTTCTAATAAAACAGTAAATGACTTTTTAATAGCGGCCTTACTATTTAACAAACTATTTTCTTCACCACCACTTTGAATAGACTTTCTTAAGAAATTAAATAATACTTCTTCTACCGTACTTAAGCTTTTCATTTTATACATAAATCGGTATACCGACTTCGATAAATAATTCACTACTTCTGTATTACCCATTTCATAATGTGCAATTAAATGAAGTAGACGCGCATAACATTGTAAGTCGTCTCTTAAATTTAATTTCCAATGAATGATTCTATTTAAATAATCAATGGCTTTGGCAGGCTTGCCCGCACCAAAATACAAACAGGCTATTTTATAGTAAAATACCAGTACACGGTGGCTATCAAGGTATAGATCAATTTCCTTCAACTTGGCTTCCATGGCGGGTATCATGGCCAGACCCTCACTAAAACTACCTTCTAAAAAATGCTTATTAATCTTAGCAATATATAGGTATATAAAGCTTTGAATTAAATTATTTTTATTGTTTAGTACAATGGGTGTATTGCTATAATTTTCTAAAATAGCAATGGTTTCATTTAACTTATCAAAACTTCTTAAATCAAAATGAGAAGTAATTAAATTATGCAGCCCCTTAATATATTGCGCGGTTTCAATTTGCTTCATATTTTCTGTAGCGTCAAATAGGTCTACCCATTTTTGAGCATACCTATAATGCATTAGAAAATCCTGTGTAATAAAACCATACCAGCAATAACATTGGTACTGGTACATCTTCTCATAAAATCCCACAGACGATTTTACTTTCTCCATAATGGGGTCCTGCATCAAACTGTCTAATGCAAGCCTGTCCTCATTATTACGGGCATGACCATGTTGAATATACCAACCATATAATTGTAAAGAAAGGTTTGAAATTTTTGCAATATCATCTAAACGCGCATTCACATCATCAATCTCTTCACTTAATTGTTTAGCGCGGTCCTGCATGCTTCTAGTAATATGCAAGGCTTCAATTTTCTTTTCTAAAAATAAAACCTGCAACAAATAAGTAACCTGATTATTTTGCTTGGTTAAAGTTTTTATTTTTTCAAGCACGCGTAAGCTTTGAATGTATAAACCTTTATTGTATAAAATTTTAGCGTGGTCTAATTGCTCGTGAATTTGTAAATCAATATTTTCACTTTGCTTCACCACTCTTAAGCTGGATAAAATTTGATCGTATAAATGGGCCTTTAAATTAGAGAGTTGTTGTTTCGAAATAGACTCGTTTTTGCGCAGCAGTTCCTCCTCGTCGTATGCCTTCATTTTATCTAGGGCATCAAAAAGCTGAATAGTCTTTA
>CALPSK010000210.1 GCA_943326215.1 Sediminibacterium ginsengisoli
GACAGTTTGCCCACCACCACAAGCATATAACATTGTTAAAACCATCAAAATGAATAATGTTGTTTTCATACTAATAATATTTTAATGAATGATTCCACAAGATTAGAACAGCCACAAACTATTTTTTATGCGTACGCTCATATTACTAAATGAATGTCTATAATGAAAAACCACAGATGCGCCTAATAAGTTGATTATCTGCTGTTTAAAATTGAATTGGGTCTTTTATGATATATCTCATATTGGCTATGACCGTTGTCATCTTTTTATACTACATAAAAAAATAGATTAGTGCCTAAAACATAAAGATGATTATAGACATAAATATATTATTAGCATGGGGGGCTGTATATAAAAAACTGGGGCGTGGTGAAGTTATCTTTTCAGAAGGTTCAGAATGCAGTTATTACAATCAATTAGTTTCAGGTATTGTAAAATGGGTAAATATAGATGATGATGGAAAAGAGTACATTCAAACAATAATTGAACCCGGGGAGTGTTTTGGCGAGCTGCCTCTTTTTGATGATGGACTTTACGCAGCCTCTGCTATAGCTGAGGAAGAGGTGGTTTTAATTAGGCTTCGAAAAAATACTTTTCTACAGCTCATCAAAGAACATAATGAGATTCATTTTGCATTCACAAAATTATTAGCAAAAAGGGTTCGATTTAAATTCTTACTACTAAAATCAATTGCGTACCATGCCCCAGAAGTTAGAATTAGCACATTATTAAGCTATTTAAAAAAAGAGCATAAAAACTTCTGTGCCAATTGCAATCAATTAAAGCTCACCAGACAACAAATTGCAGATATGACTGGACTTCGAGTTGAAACGGTCATTAGGTCTATGCGTAATATGCACGATAAAGGCGATATAGTCATTGAAAGAGGTAAGGTTTTTTACTAACTGTAAATCGTCAGTATAAATTGGACTAAAAAAGGTATTAATTAACTTAGCGTCTCCATCATTTACAATTAGGAAATGATAAAAACCTCACGCAAAGTTTCATGTGGTCATTTCTTTACTGGAATAAGTCTACCCATTTTAGGTTCTTCAATTACTTTATTGGCCTTGATATAGTCAATTACTAATGAGGAAAATGGTGTTACAGAATTAGTCTTTTTAAGATCATGGAAAGTTGAATATAAATCTCCTCCGTCCGCAACAAAACTATTCGTAGCTACTTTGTAGGTTTTTACATCATTCACGGGCTCATTACCTATATTAAGTTTTACCAATCGCTGACCAATTGGCTTATCCATATCATACCAGGCTGTAAGTCCAGATACTTGCATCATTCCTCTTTCTAAAGAAAACCCTTGCTCTAAAACTTCTTTAATCTGTTTGCCAGTCATTTCTAACACTGATAAATTATTAAAGAAAGGTACCGCATCTAAAACGTTTCCATTTGTTATTGTACCTGCAGGAATATCTGCTCTTATGCCTCCCGCATTTTCAAATCCAATATCAGCATTACCAGCTTGTTTAATTACATCAGCTATAAAACATCCTAAAGAAGACTCTCTTTGGTAGTCTCTTACTAGCCTAGTTTTTAATGTCCCAAGAGGTTGTCCTATTTTATATGCAGCATTATTTTTGTATGCATCTATTTTTGCTTGAACGCCTGCATCAGGCTTATACTTATCACTCCAAACTTTTAATAGTTTGCCACTTGCATTGTTAACCTTCCCATCCTTTATCTGAACTTTTAAATATCCTAATCTTGTTCCATAACCATAAGTTTGAACGATCAAAGTCCCATTTGTTGGCTCTTTGAATGGAACTTCAATACCCCTATGTGCATGGCCTCCAATGTATATATCAATACCAGGAACTTCTTTACAAAAGCGAATGTCTTCGTTAAAATCTCTTTGCACTTCTGGCCTTGCTTCAGCATCGGTTTGTTGTGGCCCAGTTTTTCCCTGATGAGCAAGCACAACTATTAAATCAACTTGTGGTTTTAGCTCCTCCACAATTTTTTTAGTAATGGCTATAGGATCACGAAATTCAATATCAGCTGAGCCCTCCTGCCATAAAACACTAAATGCATCAAGGCTAATGATGCCAATAACTCCCAAGCGTACTCCATTTTTTTCAATAATTGTATACGGCCTAGAATATGGTATGTTCGTTCCTTTATAAAAAATATTATCACCTAATATTGGAAAGGATACTCGATTCATTTGTTTTAAAAAATTCTTACTTCCATAATCAAATTCGTGATTACCAATTCCCATTGCATCATATTTCATACTCATCATCATCTCCATTAATATCTCTCCTTCACTAACATTAGAAAGCATGCCTGTAAACATGTCGCCTGCATCAAACAAGAAACTAGTTTTTTCCTTTTCTCTTATTTGATTAATCATAGTAGTAAGTGCTGCCGCACCTCCCAAATTGGGAGAACCTTTTAACCAATAAGCTGGAATTGGATCAAAAGCACTATGAAAATCATTGGTATGAAGAATGGTAATGTCTTTTGTTCCTTTTTGGGCAATCCCCATAAATGGAGCAAATGCAAGTATAAAGATTGTTATTTTTTTCATTATGCGTATTTAAATGAAATTACAAAAAACGGTTAAATTTATTTCAAGAATAATAGCTAATTAAGAGGTTGATTTCTAATGAGTTGCATTTTCACAAAACCGAAATCAACCGATTTCAGTCGAATTCAGGGGGTGTTTTCCTCACGCAGCGGATAATTTGAAATATTTAGTATGTCACTAAAACAAAGATGGAATGGCTAAGTATTCTTCTTGCTCAATTCGTCAGTAAAGTGTTGATTAGTCTTTGGTTTAGAGAATTTATCTAGATTGTACTCCTTTGAGCCCCCTTTAGGGATTGACAATGAGTTCCAATTCTTGTCGCTCAACATCTTTCCAATAAAAACAATTTGACCAATATGATGAGGATAATGCGAAAGTTGTCTATTGATAGCTTCTAAAATAGTGTGGCCTTGATTTCTTATATAGATAATTCTTGATAAGTCATCATCCGAAATTGAATCAAGTGCCTTAAATAAACAAGACCATCCTTCTTCCCACTTCTCTAATAACTCTTGTCGAGTGCAGATGTCATTTTCAAATTCTTCGTCTCTTTTTCTCCATTCTTTTTCGCCATCTGTGGTTAGAAAATCAGTCCAACGAGAAAGCATATTTCCCCATAAATGTTTTACAATCGACGCAATACTATTACTCTCA
>CALPSK010000211.1 GCA_943326215.1 Sediminibacterium ginsengisoli
AAGGCATTTGAAACCATTTACGAGCACTTGAATGCCCAACAAAAGCTGGCCGTGGATACCATTGATGGTCCAGTGATGGTCATTGCAGGACCTGGTACAGGCAAGACCCAAATACTCGGTGCCCGCATTGGTAAAATACTTTTAGAAACCGATACTGCTCCTGAAAACATATTATGTTTAACCTATACCGATGCTGGCGCCATTGCCATGCGCAAAAGATTAGTCGGTTTTATTGGGGCCAGCGCTTATAAAGTGAATATTGCTACTTTCCATTCTTTTTGCAATGATATCATTCAAGATAATTTATACTTATTTGAAAAGCCCAGCCTAGATCCCATTTCTGAATTAGAAAAAATTGAACTGCTTAAAAAACTAATCGATCAATTTGATAAAAACAATCCTCTAAAAAGATACCGAGGCGATGTATACTATGAAATGAATAACCTGAGTAGGTTATTTAGTGCCATGAAAAAAGAAGGATGGACAAGTACTTATTTAGTAGAGCAAATTAACCGCTACATTGCTGAAATTCCTACTAGAGATGAATTTGTATATAGAATAAAGTACAAACAGTTTGAAGCAGGTGATTTAAAACAGGGACTCGTAGACGCTGCTATGGAAAAAATGGAAAAATTAAAAGCGGCCGTACTTGCTTTTGATGCTTACCAAGCACTGATGAAATCACATAGCAGGTATGATTTTGACGATATGATTAATTGGGTGATTGCTGCTTTTAAAGAAAATAAAAACTTACTCTCTCAGTACCAAGAAAAATATTTGTACATATTAGTAGATGAATACCAAGATACCAGTGGAACGCAAAATGAACTGGTACAATTACTCGTGAACTATTGGGAGCAACCCAATTTATTTGTGGTGGGCGATGACGACCAAAGTATATTCAGATTCCAAGGTGCCAATGTAGAAAATATGTTGCACTATCAAAAGCAGTACCATCAAGACATTACCACCATTGTACTTGAAAATAATTATAGGTCTACCCAACCTATTTTAAATGCTTCTACTTTATTAATTAATAATAACCAAGAAAGGCTTATTAATAAAATGGATGGGCTCTCCAAAAATTTAATCGCTTCTTTACCAGAAAATAAAAATATTGAAATCCTTCCTTCTATATATGCCTACAACGATCCTCAAGAAGAAATGATGGGCATTGCAGAAAAAATTAATCAACTCATACAAGCAGGTACGGCTCCAAAAGATATTGCGGTATTGTATAAAGAAAATAAATACGGAGAAGAGATTGCACATTTTTTACAACAAAAAAACATTCCTTTATTTAGTAAAAGAACGGCTAATTTATTTGATCAGGTACTCATTCAACAAATTATTAGAATATTGGACTACCTCGCCTGCGAATGGGACCAACCCAATGAAGGCGCTAATATATTATTTGAAATTTTACATTTCTCTTGGTGGAAAATTTCTCCTATCACCATTGCTACACTCACCGTAGAAGCGAATCAATTAAAATATGCGCATCCAGAAAATACTTTTAGAAAAGTATTAATTGATAAAACCAAGGAAGTGCAAACCGCTTTATTTAGTGAAGGGGGCATGAGTGAAGTTGCTAAGGCCATGCAAGTATTAGAAGACTTAATGGGTCAAGTGGCCAATGTAACCTTAGTGAATTTAGTAGAACAGGTTTTACAAAAAACAGGTATCATTCAAAATGTTTTAACAGGCCCTCATAAAAGCCATGAACTAAACTTAGTAAGTAGCTTTTTCGATTTTATCAAAGAAGAAACCCATCGTCATCCAACACTACATCTAAATAGTTTGGTAGATATGCTGAAACTAATGCGCAGAGAAGATATACGTTTACCTCTACCTATTACTACGGGCAGTGAAGCCGGCGTAAATTTATTAACCACCCATGGCAGCAAGGGTTTGGAATTTCAATATGTATTTTTAGCAGGCACCAATGCGCAGTATTGGGAAAAGAAAAGAAGAACGGCCAGCGCGGGCTATACCCTGCCCGATACGGTTTTAAGTAGCTTAGAACATGCCGATGATAAAGAAGAATTAAGAAGATTATTTTATGTAGCCATTACCAGGGCTAAACAATTTTTAACTATTTCCTATAGTCAGTATAAAGCAGATGGCAAAGAAGCAGAACCTAGCCAATTTATTATTGAAGTCTTAGAAGGCAAAGAAGCGAGCATTCAGAAAATAGAATTGCCAGAGGATATTAAAACATCTTATAAGCTACTTCGTTTGCAATCGGCGCCGATGCCGGAAATTCAACAATTAGAAGATGATTTTATCAATCCTAAGCTTGAAAAGTTTTCAATGAATGTAACGGCACTCAATAATTATTTAAAATGCCCATTACATTTTTACTATAATAGCTTAATTCGTGTGCCTGCTGGCAAATCGGAGGCCACTACATTTGGTTCAGCCATACATGATGCTTTGAATAAACTATTTAAAAAAATGCAAGAAGCGGGCAATAATAAATTCCCCGATACACAAACCCTTATTCAAGATTTTAACTACTACATGAATAGGCATCGAGAAGCCTTTACACAACAAGAGTTTAAGGATAAAACCGAATTGGGTGAAACCGTGCTTATCAAATATTATGATAGGTATATAGATGAATGGAATAAAGTAGTGTCTACAGAATTCAGAATTAATAATATAGTGGTGAAAGAGATTCCTTTAAAAGGCACTATTGATAAAATTGAATTTAACGGCAAGCAAGTAGTAGTGGTGGATTACAAAACAGGCAATATTGAAAATGCAAGAGAAAAATTAAAAGGGCCGAATGAAAAAAATCCTTTAGGAGGAGATTATTGGAGACAGGCCGTGTTTTATAAAATACTTCTGAACCATCACCCTAAAAACTGGGAAGTGACTACTGCCGAATTTGATTTTATAGAGCCCAATAAGAAAAAAGAATTTGAAAAAATTGTAGTGCCAATTACAGATGCCGATATCACCACCGTAAGTCAACAAGTACAAATGGTCTGGGGCAAAATACAAGCCAAGGATTTTTACACCGGCTGTGGGAAGGAAGATTGCCATTGGTGTAATTTTGTTAAAACAAACGAATTAGCAGTAGCCCTTCATGAAATAAAAGCGGCCGCTGAATCAGAGGAAGAATAAATCAATTAAGT
>CALPSK010000212.1 GCA_943326215.1 Sediminibacterium ginsengisoli
AGGCCTGCCTATTATTCAACTCTTTTACTTGTACTGGTTTCGCTTTGGCCATAAAAAATCCCGGAACTGATATAGTCCCGGGAAACAAAAATAGGATTAAATATTGACTTCCTAAATGGATTCTAATAAGCTTAGTGCTTAAATAAGTAAGCCACTTCGGATAATTTATTTTTTAAGTCTTTTCTATCAATGATAAAGTCTAAAAAGCCATGCTCTAATAAAAACTCACTGCGTTGAAAGCCTGGAGGTAAATCTTTTTTAATGGTCTCTTTAATGACACGCGGACCCGCAAAACCAATTAAGGCACCTGGCTCTGCAATATTGATATCGCCTAGCATTCCAAAGCTAGCTGAAATGCCACCAAAGGTAGGGTCGGTTAACATAGATATAAATGGAAGTTTAGCATCGCTTAATTGAGAAAGTTTGCCACTGGTTTTTGCCAATTGCATTAAGCTGAAAGCACTTTCCATCATACGAGCGCCACCACTTTTACTTATCACTAAGTAGGGTAGTTTATGTTCTATACAATAATCCACAGCTCTACTAAATTTTTCTCCCATCACACTGCCTAATGAACCTCCAATAAATTCAAAGTCCATACAAGCCACTACCATTTCTTCTCCATTTATTTTTCCTACTGCTACACGCATGGAGTCCTTTAAATCGGTTTTTGCGTGAATTTCATCTAATCTTTTTTGATAATTTTTTAAATCGGTAAAGTTTAAGGCATCTTTACTTTTGATATTGTCAAAAAGTTCTGTGAACTGTGCTTCATCAAATAAAATATCAAAATACTCATCACTTCCAATTCTGTGATGGAAATTACATTTAGAACAAATGAATAAGCTTTCTTTTAATTCAGAACTCGTACAAATATGATTACAAGATGGACATTTTGTCCAAAGACCTTCAGGCGTTTCTTTTTTATCTGCAGTTGAAGTAGTAATACCTTTTCTAATTCTTTTAAACCATCTTGATTTACTAGCCTCAGAAGCAGCTGTTTCTTCACCTGTTAAGTTTACTTCAATATCTTCTTCTCTATTTCTCATAGTTAAGTAATCGTTTTAGTTCTACATGAAGTTATAAAAAATAAACAGCCACCTATTCTAATAAATTGGCAGCTGTGTTAAAATTTTGTTTAAGCGTTTCTATTAATGCAGTTTAAATCATCAAAAGCAACTTCTAATCTTTGAATAAAGGATTCCTCACCTTTTCTTAACCAAACCCTTGGGTCGTAATACTTCTTATTAGGCTTGTCAGCTCCCTCAGGGTTGCCTAATTGTGCTTGTAAGAAAGCCTCATTCTTTTTGTAGTAGTGTAGAATTCCTTCCCAGAAAGCCCATTGTAAATCGGTGTCTAAATTCATTTTAATCGCACCGTATCCAATCGCTTCTCTAATTTGATTTTGTGGTGAACCGGATCCGCCATGAAATACAAAATACACTGGCTTCTCCGCTGTGTTTAATTTCTTTTGAATATGTACTTGGCTATTATTTAAAATGTCTGGTCTTAATTCAACATTACCTGGTTTGTATACACCATGCACGTTTCCAAAAGCAGCAGCTACTGTAAATAAATTACCTACTTTACTTAATTCAGTATAAGCGTACTCAACGTGTTCTGGTTGTGTATATAATTTATCATTATCAACATTGCTATTATCAACACCATCTTCTTCACCACCTGTTACACCTAATTCAATCTCAATGCTCATTCCAAGTGGTGCCATTCTTTTGTAAAATTCTACAGAAGTTTGAATATTCTCTTCTAAACTTTCTTCAGATAAATCCAACATATGAGAACTGAATAAAGGCTGACCTTTTTCTTTTTTATATTGTTCACCCGCATCAATTAAAGCACTAATCCATGGCAACCATTTTTTAGAAGCGTGATCGGTATGTAATATAACAGGCACATTATAAAACTTTGCAACTTGGTGCACATGTAAAGCACCCGCAATAGCTCCTTGAATATTGGCTTGTAAATTATCGTTAGGCATTCCTTTACCTGCGATGAATTGAGCACCGCCATTAGAAAATTGAATAATAATAGGAGAGTTTACTTTAGCGGCTGTTTCAATAGCTGCATTGATAGTATCGGTTCCAGTGGTATTGACTGCTGGAATGGCAAACTTGTTTGCTTTTGCATCGTTGTATAATGTCTCTAATTCTTTACCGAATAAAACCCCTGCTCTGTACTTGCTCATATTTTGATTATTGAGTGGCAAATATACAATTTATGGCCCAAACGCATGTTAGCCAAAGCCTCCGTTTTAGGGTATAATAATCCACAAAAAAGGGAAGAATACACAGATTTTTAACTGAAAATCAATAAATTAAAGAAAACCTTTACTTTTCATCCATTCGTCATTATAGACCTTACCTACATATCTACTTCCATGGTCATGTAAAATACAAACCACCACATCGGTTGGTTTTAATTTATCCTTTAATTGTAGTAAACCTAAAATGCAACTTCCTGCACTATAACCACAGAATAAGCCTTCTTCTTTTGCTAATCGACGGGTCATTAATGCACCTTCTTTATCAGCTACTTGTTCAAAGTGGTCAATGACGGTCATATCATAATTGGCAGGAATAAAATCTTCTCCAAAACCTTCTGCAATATAGGGTTGAACATAATTATGATCTTCAATACCTGTTTTATAATAATGTGTAAGTAGTGATCCAATCGGGTCAATCGCCCATACTTGGATATTCTGATTTTTTTCTTTTAAATATTTAGCGGTACCTGTTATGGTGCCACCTGTTCCTGCAGTACAAACTAAATGGGTAATTTTTCCTTCAGTTTGCTCCCAAATTTCAGGCCCTGTACTTTCGTAATGGGCTTGTCGGTTGGCAAGATTATCATATTGATTAAAGAAAAAAGAATTCGGTGTTTCAGCAGCAATTTTTCTAGCTACTGAATAATAACTTTTTGGATCCTCTGGAGCCACATTGGTAGGGCATACAATTACTTCAGCACCCACGGCTCTTAGTATATCCATCTTCTCTTTACTCTGTTTATCGGTGGTGGTAAAAATACATTTATAGCCTTTTACAATGGCCACTAAGGCAAGTCCCATTCCTGTATTACCACTAGTACATTCAATAATGGTGCCACCAGGTTTTAGTTTTCCTTC
>CALPSK010000213.1 GCA_943326215.1 Sediminibacterium ginsengisoli
ATTTATTTAGAAGGAGCTTCTAGAATAAATATGAGTCATAATATTTTTAAGAATAATGGCTGGGCTATGAAAATTCAAGCAAGTTGTATGGACATTACAGTATCTACCAATAATTTTGTGGGTAATACTTTTGACATAGGCACCAACGGCAGCCTTGTTTTGAACACATTTAATAAAAATTATTGGGATAAGTATGAAGGCTATGATTTAAATCATGATACAATGGGTGATATCCCCTACAGGCCTGTAAGCATGTATTCTATGATAGTTGAACAGAATCCACCAGCTATGATGCTCTTTAGAAGTTTCATAACATCGTTATTAGACAAAACAGAAAAATTAATACCCAGTTTAACGCCAGAAAATTTAAAAGACAATACACCCTTAATGCGTAAAGCTTTTTAAAATTGATTTTATGATCATTGCAAATAATGTAACAAAAAACTATGGCAAATTAATAGCATTAGACAATGTCTCTGTTAATTGTAAAAAAGGGGAGTGTATTATTTTAATAGGCCCCAATGGCAGTGGTAAGACAACGCTTATTAAATGTATTTTAGGTATGGCTATTCCGGATAGTGGCTTTATCACATTCAATAATAATAATATTAGTAAAGACTGGGCTTATAGGGCTGCGATAGGGTATATGCCTCAAATTGGCAAATACCCTGAGCATATGACTATTGGACAAGTTTTAACAATGATGAAAGATATAAGAAACACGGAAAAGCCATTGGATGAGGATCTTATCAAAAGCTTTAAGTTAGATGGCTTACTGAACAAGCGTATGGGAACCCTATCTGGGGGAACTACACAAAAAGTAAGTGCAGCCTTAGCCTTTTTATTTAACCCTGCTGTTTTAATATTAGATGAACCCACAGCAGGATTAGACCCTATTGCCTCTGAAATATTAAAGGAGAAAATTCTTGCTGAAAAAGACAACGGCAAATTAATTTTAGTGACTTCGCATATTTTAAGTGATTTAGATGATTTAGTAACTGAAGTAATTTATATGCAGGAGGGTAAGCTATGCTTTCATCAGTCGATAGATAAATTAAGAGACGAAACTGGTGAAGAGAAATTAGCGAAAGCCATTGCTAGGGTTATGTTAGAAAAAGCTAACTAAAAAAGTTTAATAATAGACCAAGCAAAGAATAATAAACAAATTAAGTAGTATGAAGAAAATTGTTAAATATATAATGACCGATATTCTCAGAAGTAGAATCATGATTATTTATACCATCGTGTTATTGGCGACCTCTTTTACTTTATTTAGCTTAGAAGACAATGCTAATAAAGGCTTATTGAGTTTGTTAAATATTATTTTAATTATTGTGCCTTTATTTAGTCTTCTGTTTTCGACAATTTATATTTATAATAGTGCTGAATTCATTGAATTGTTGGTGAGTCAACCCTTACAAAGAAAGAGTATTTGGCAAAGCTTTTCTATTGGACTAGCCATATCTTTATCCTTGGCCTTTATAATTGGGATAGGCCTACCTGTTTTAATTTTTCAATTTAATACTATTGGCCTTATATTAATAATAGTAGGTACTTTATTAGGTATCATATTTGTTGCTATTGCTTTATGGGCTGCAGTTCAAATTAGAGACAAGGCCAAGGGAATAGGAATGGCTATTTTACTTTGGATGTATTTCTCCTTATTATTTGATGGTTTTGTTTTGTTTTTATTATTTCAATTTGCCGATTACCCATTAGAAAAGCCAATGATTTTAGTGAGCGCATTGAATCCCATTGATTTAGGAAGGGTACTTATTTTGTTACAATTAGATATTTCTGCGATGATGGGCTATACAGGTGCAATTTTTAAAGACTTCTTTGGCACTAAACTAGGATTAAGTATCGCTTTTATAACCCTGCTAGTTTGGGTACTTATTCCTTTATATTTCTCAACAAGAAAATTTATTAGAAAAGATTTATAAGACATAAAATTTGCTTAATGATTTACTATTAATTACATAATTATGAAATCTGATATTGTTTCAAGAAAAGAAATTATTGTTTTAGTGGATAAATTTTATGCTAAAATAAAAGTTGATTTCACATTGGGTTTTATATTCAATGAAGTAGCCAATGTGAATTGGGATAAACATTTACCTATTATGTATAATTTTTGGGAGAACACATTATTTTATACAGGAAGCTATACCGGCAACCCTGTTAGTTTACATACACACTTACATCATTTAACGCCTTTAAATAAAACGCATTTTGAACAATGGAATAAGTTGTTTCTAGAAACGGTGGATGAAAATTTTGAAGGCCCTAATGCTGAACTAATTAAGCAAAGAGCTATTAGCATTTCTATGGTACTGGCACAAAAAATTGCCCAGACCAAAAAGTCTGAGCAAGTATAAAAAAACTCAAAACCGAAAAAACGCTCTTATTTTTTAGGAGGAAGTAGCACTCCGTCTATTACATGAATAATGCCATTGGAAGCAGGAATACTTGCTATTATTTTAGCTGTTCCATTAACGTAGTAAGCGCCCTCTTTCTTTGTAATATTAATATTATCTCCGTTCACTTGTCCAATATTTTGACCTTCTTTTAATGCCTCTGCTTTATATACTCCCACAGCTACATGATACTGTAAGATATCTACTAATGTTTCCTTAGATTCAGGTTTTAATAAGCCTTCCACTGTTCCTGCTGGTAACTTATTAAAAGCCTCATTGGTAGGAGCAAAAACTGTAAAAGGCCCTGCATTGCTTAAAGCATCCACTAATTCACCTGCTTTAATAGCAGTGACTAGAGTGGTATGATCTTTACTGCTAACAGCAACTTGAACTACATTTTTTTGAGAAGCATCATCTTGCACTCCAGACTGCCCAATGGATTGAGTCTCTTCTGTATTATTGTTTTGTGCTTCATTTTTTTCTGCGCTATTACAGGCAAATAATGTACTTGTAAATAATAGCACAATTAATAAATTCATTTTTTTCATATCATTAATTTATTTGGTTTTGAATAATACGTAAAATTATAAATACAGTTACTATAGCTTTATGCGTAGGGTCATAAATGCTTACAAACACGCTTATTTAGGGTAAAATCTGCCATGATTTTAGTCAGTTAATTTTTTCAGATAATGAATAGA
>CALPSK010000214.1 GCA_943326215.1 Sediminibacterium ginsengisoli
AAAATGTTCCAAAATGCGAAATTGATACACGCTGAAGAATAATCAATTGAACTAAAATCAAAATAAATTAAGTTTACATGTACTAAAATAGACAAAATTTAAGTATAAATATTTCGAGTCAACTAGTTTTAGTAGCTTTAATCAGCGATTTTGTATCTTTTTACGATATAAGTTCAAATCGAATGGACTAAAATCTGTATTTCAATTACAATCACATAGTTTTGTGCTGTCTAAAATAATAATTTCATTTAGATATTGATTTTTATAGTGGTAGTGAAGTAAAACATTTACGTTAATTACATACTAGTTGTTCTAAATTATTAAAAACAAAATGTCTGATATTATTTCTTTTGTAGGAATCTTGTTATCAATACTTCTCCTTTTTTTCATTAGGAATGATAATAAGAGTAATGTTTTTCTAAGTGGGTTCTATTTTATCATAAGCCTGATCGCTTTATCTAGAAATTCTATTTTCCTCATTGATAATAGTGTACTTTTTCGGTATTTGAATCCGTATGTTTATCCGATTTTTTATTGCTCGGGGCCATTTTTATATTTGTATATAAAAAAATCATTGGCTGATGGAGATGATCAAAAACTTACCTGGTATGAATATCTTTATTTTTTACCTGTATTGATTGTTTTTATAAATTTCACTCCTCAGTATTTTTTGTCTAGCGTAGAACATGATGCTTTTTATCGTGAGATAAAATTGAATCCTCTTCATCTTTTTAATACCAAATATTTATTTTTCTCTTTGAAAATTAATGGGATTATAAGGCCATTGTATAATTTGATTTTTGCTGTTGCTGGATTTTTGATCGTTCTTAGGAATACTTATAATGATGATTTATTTGAATTTAAAAATATTTCGAAAAAATTCATTCAATCGATAATCTATTTATATTTTTTGTCAAATTTATTATTTTCCGTGGTTGCATTAACACTTAACATCGACAATATCACTGATTATTCAAAGGTCGATTCTACTACGCATTTGCTGTTATGGATACTAAGTATTATTAATTTGGCGATGTATTTATTAGTGTTTTTATTTCCAGAAACGCTTTACGGTATATTTAGTTTTAAAAAACCTGTGATGCCTAAAATTGAAAATTTAAATAATTTGGATTTTGAAGGGGGAGAAAAACTAGAGCAATCTTATCGGCTAATTGGTGAAAAATTAGAAGTTTACTTTCAAAGTAAGCCTTATTTACAATCGGGTTTCAACCTTTCTAACATCGCCCGAGAAACTCAAATTCCTTATAATCAGATCACTTTGTTTTTTCAAGTTTACTTGAAGGTTAATTTTAGCGATTGGAAAAATAGCGCTAGAATTAATAACGCGAAAGATTTAATTAGTAATGGCCAAGCTAAAAACTTGACTTTAGAAGCGATTGCCCTAAGCTGCGGGTATCTATCTAGGTCTAATTTTATTAATGCATTTAAAAAATATACGGGGAAAAACCCATCCGAATTTATTAAAGATTTGCCTGAAGAAACGTTTAATAAAAATTTAGACTTTTAATTATGATTGATATAATATCTTTTTTAGGGCTGCTAAGTACCATTATGATTTTTAATAATGTAGGGCAATCCAATAAATTCAATATTTATTTAGGCTTTTTCTTTTTGTCGATGTCTTCATTTATCATTGGCACTAAATTGATCTCTTTGACGACCAATTATTATATCATTTCAATTATGTTTCCACTCTTTGCTGGAATATTAATGTCTACTGGGCCCATGCTCTACTTTTATACTAAATCCATTTTGAAGTCGAATAATAAAAACTTCTTTTATTATATACATTACCTACCTATCATTTTAATTTTAGTTGACCTGATTCCTTTTTATCTAAAATCCAGGGAATATCAAGAAAATTTTTACGAAATGGTTCAATTATCCATTTTACATGTATATAAAATTGATACCTTATTTTTACCAATTCAATATTTTTTACTTTTCAGGTTCTTTTCTGGAATTTTTTATGCCTTATGGTGCCTTATTACCACTATTCGATCAAAAAAATATTTTATTAATAACAAGAAAAAATCCTTTTTGAATAATTATTATTGGCTAATGTATTTATCCGGCTTTATTCTTCTTATTTTTTCCGTATTCTTTTTTTCAATTATTTATATTAAATATTTTGCGAATGAAAGGATTTTGTCAATAAAAGAACTGCCAAGTGCAGTATTTTCAAATCATTTATTTTCAATTGGAATCATTTTTGCCGTCATTTTTATCCCATCTATTTTATTTAATCCAAGAATTCTATTTTTTAGAAAAAATACGGAGGCAAAGTCAACGAAAAAAAATCAAATCAAGGATTTTAAAACCAATTCATTAGAGGAAAGCTTATTGCCTGCTGAAAATGAGAATAAGGCGGGTTCCGAAAGTTCAAGTAATTTCACTCAAATAGCTGAAAAATTAGCCCTCTATTTTTATGGGAAGCCCTATTTGCAGCCTGGGTTTAATTTATCGATCATTACCAATGAAACTGACATTCCTTATCACAAAGTAACCAGTTATTTTACCGTTTATTTAGGTATACCTTTCAATGATTGGAAAAACGACATGCGAGTGGAGCACGCCATTGAATTGATCAAACATGGCCAAGCGAAAAATCAAACGATTGAATCCATCGCCTATTCTTGTGGCTTTTTATCCCGTAGTAACTTTGTTAATTCCTTTAAGAAGAAAACAGGTCTTACTCCCTCTGAATACCTTAAATCTTTGCCTGAGGGCAACCTAGTCGTTTCTCTGAATTTCTAGAATAAGCGATCAGAATATCCAGGAATTAGTTTGACCCTGATAGGCCTTTCATTATTAAGCTTATTAATGGAATCCCAGTGAATGCTTTGTCCAATTCAATTTACCAGGGGATATCTTTATGGGAACTTTACTCAATTAAAGTTTATGCTTTGTTTTGCACTCAAATGATTTCTCAGATTAATATGTAAGGCATTTGTCTATTCTATTCTATTCTATTCTATTCTATTCTATTCTATTCTATTCTATTCTATTCTATTCTATTCTATTCTATTCTATTCTATTCT
>CALPSK010000215.1 GCA_943326215.1 Sediminibacterium ginsengisoli
CTCTACTTTATGCATAGTATCAATACCGCCCGTTAAATGCATACCAATATACCCTGCATTGTATTTAGCCACCACTGTCAATATATTTTCATCAATACTAGCACAGCTAATATCATTTATAATATGCGCACCAGCTTCTAAGGCAGCTTCTGCAACACTTGCATAAAAATTATCTACCGAAATAAGTTGTTGGGGATATTTTTCACTAATGGCTTTTACAATAGGAATTAGCCTTTCAATTTCAATTTTCGCCCCTTCCATATTCGCCCCAGGTCTTGTACTTTGGGCGCCTATATCAATAAGGGTAGCCCCTTGTTTTATAAATAATTCTACTTGAGCTAAAGCTGTTTCTATACTTGAATGCCTGCTCGCTTCATAAAAGGAATCCGGGGTAATATTTAAAATACCCATTACCTGGGGGGTATTGATTTGCCAGTTTAAATGCTTGGCAGGTATTTTAAACATAGTTAAAATTTAAGCTTATTTGATTATCTTGCAGTGGTTCAAAGATATTAATTAACAAAGTAATCGGACGAAATTTAATGAGTCAAACTTCCGCACAATTTGATCAAGCTATTGCTTCTTGCAGTGACATCTTTATTAAAAAAACAAAGGATTATGGTACTGCCTGGAGAGTTTTAAGAATAATCTCTGTGGTAGACCAAATTTTTATAAAGGCTTTACGCATTAGAACCATTCAAGACTTAGGTACGCAAAAAGTAGAGGACGATATTCAATCTGAATTTAAAGGGATTCTTAATTATGCGGTTATTGGTTTAATACAATTAAAACTAGGCGACCCTAAGGTAGACGAACTACCTGTTGATCAAGTACAAGCCCTTTACCAAGAAAATGTACTTTTTGCTAAAACCACCATGATGGATAAAAATCATGACTATGGGGAAGCTTGGAGAGATATGAGTCAAGAAAGTTATGCGGATTTAATTTTAATGAAATTAATGCGTATAAGACAAATATTGACAAATGATGGCAAGACCTTAATTAGTGAAGGTATTGATGCCAATTTTGTAGACATTCTTAATTATTCAGCATTTGCTTTGATACAAATGACAGAAGGTAAACATTAAAAAATAAAGTATGCAAAACTTCCTTAAAATACTACGTTGGACAGTTGGTTTACTTTTTATTTTTTCTGGTTTAATTAAAGCCAATGATCCCCTGGGCCTTAGCTATAAAATGCAAGAGTTTTTCGATGTATGGGGTATTCAATTTTTAAATGATTATACTTTAGCATTTGCACTCATCATGAATACCTTGGAAATAGTAGCAGGCATTGCCTTACTTATTCAATTTCCTTACAAACAAACGCTTTGGTTATTACTAGGGCTTATCGTATTTTTTAGTTTCCTTACTGGCTATGCCTTGTTTTCAGGTAAAATAAAAACCTGTGGTTGCTTTGGTGATTGCATTCCATTAACACCCAAAACTTCCTTTATCAAAGACATTGTGCTTTTAGTGTCTATCGTTATTTTACTTATTAATCATAAAAAAGCTAAATCAACTATTCATAAATATCTAGGCATTTTTGTGTTAGTTCTAGCTACAACAAGTGTTGGCTATGGTCAATATTATGTTTTAGAACATTTGCCTTTTATTGATTGCTTGCCTTATAAAGCAGGTAATAATATTGTAGATGAAATGAAAGAACCTGAAGGGGCTATAAAAGACAGTGTTTCTATTCAAATGGAATTTGAGAAAGACGGCAAGGCTTACTTCTTTGATGCCAATCATTTCCCTGAGAATTTTGATTCTACCTATGTATATAAAAATAGAAAAGAAGTTGTGATGAGTAAAGGCAATGGATTAGTTCCCGCCATTATTGATTTTGAAATTTCTACTGTAAATGGGGAAGATACTACCCAGGCTTTGTTTGCCACTGAAATTCCTTATGTATTAGTTTTAGCAGGTAAGATTGAAGCCGATGTGCCCTGGGAAAACCTAGTTTCCTCTTTGCACAAAAAATATAAGTTAGTATATGTTGTAACATCTGATAAAGCAGGTGCTCAACAATTTTTATCGAAAGAAAATATATTAATAGGGGATATTACCATGATAAAAACAGCAGCCCGCGTTTGGCCAAGTATACTTGTTATGAATGGCTCTACTATTATGCAAAAAACAAGCTATATAGATTACTTAGGTAACTAACTACCAAATAATTTAATTGTAAAAGTTTAATTTAGAATAGTAAAATCAGAAGGTGTAAAGTTTAATTAGAATAATAAAAGCATACTAAGAATAATGCTTCTTATTTAATAATCACTTCGGTGACAGTATTTTCACCCATCTTTTCATTCACCCTTTCAATAATTTGTAATTTCTGAAAACCTAATTCGTTTTTCAAAGGGCCTACACTTGTTTGTATAAATAACTTTTGATTAAAGATATAAATTTTATCGGTGTACTTTGCAATGGTCACACCCATTAATTCTAACCATACATCTTCTATTTGAGCAGACCGGATGCCATTTTTTAATTTGCTTCCCTGTACAAAATTCTTAAGTGCTTCACCCAATTTAAATGTTCCCATAGAAGGCACAATTTAGGGCTAATTATAGTTCTATCAACTGATAATCGGCTAAATATTTTCCTAATAAATTATCCATACGATCCTTATGGGTATCGGTTATAAAGACTTGACCGTCTGTTGAATGGCTTACCCAGTCTAATAGCTGAATCATTCTTTGTTCGTCTAATTTCTCAAAAATATCATCCATTAATAAAATAGGAGAGAATCCTTTATGTCTTTTAATACATTCCCATTCTGCTAGTCGTATGGCGAATAATAAACTTTTTCTTTGACCCTGTGAAGCTTCTTGCTTAAAGGGTTGTCCTTGAATAGTTATAATTAAATCATCTTTATGAATACCTACCGTGGTTCTTTGTAAAAGACTATCCTTTGCATAAGCATCATCTAATAAATCGTTAAAAGAATTTGTATGTAGTTTAGATTCATATTCAATATGAATTTTATCATTGTTCTTTGCTAAGTGATTATACAAAACCAATATTTCTGGAAGCAAGTCATCTAATAA
>CALPSK010000216.1 GCA_943326215.1 Sediminibacterium ginsengisoli
ATGATGTCAATGGAGATGTGCCTATTAATACATATAAGAAGAATTTTAAGGGCACTTTAAGTTTTATTAGTGTTAAAAAAGAAGATGGAAAAATGGAATTGGCTTTTCAAATTGAATGTCCAGGTTTCAATTTTGATTTAAGTAGAGCCGGTAAAGGCGTTTCTCATGGTTGGTTTTTCTTCTCATGCTATAATACAGAACAGGCTAACACACTCTTAGAAGTAAACGCTTCACAAAAAGATAAAGATTTTATTTTAGCTGTCAATTGGAAGAAAGCGGAAGAGTATTTAAAAGCAGGTAAGGGGAAAAAGAAAACTGTAAGGTATGCGCATAACACATATAATGAAAAAACCCATACTGCCACTTCTGAAATTAAAACAGAAGTAATAGTATTAGATTCTAAAACACTAAAAGATTTATGTTATTTTATTCCTTGTCCAAAATCACCACACGGTTGTGATGTAAGTCCTACAGGAGAGTATATTGTGGGTAGTGGAAAATTAGCTGCTGTTATTCCAGTTTTTGGATTTGATAAAATGCTTAAAACCATTCAAGCCAAAGATTTCATTGGTAGTTTTGAAGGCATTCCAGTATTGAAATACGAATCTGTTCTTTATGGTGAAGTGAAGAAGCCTGGACTAGGGCCTTTGCATACTGAATTTGATAATAAAGGCAATGCCTATACATCCTTCTTTGTTTCTTCTGAAGTAGTTAAATGGAATATAAAAGATTTAAAAGTATTAGATAGAGCTTCTACTTATTATTCTGTTGGTCATTTAACAGTTGCAGGTGGTGATACAAAAAATCCCAATGGAAAATATTTAGTAGCCTATAATAAAATTACAAAAGACAGATATTTACCAACAGGTCCAGAACTTTCACAAAGTGCACAGCTATTTGATATCAGTGGGGATAAAATGCAATTAATTTTAGATTTTCCTACTATTGGAGAACCGCATTATGCTCAAATTGCACCTGCAGACCTAATCAAAAATAATAGTACTAAGTTTTATAAATTAGACGAGAACAAACATAAATATGCTTCCATTGGAGAAGGTACCACTAAAGTGGTGAGAGAAGGTAAGGTGGTACATGTTTACATGACAGCTATTAGATCTCACTTCTCTCCAGATAATATTGAAGGCATAAGATTGGGTGACGATGTATATTTCCACGTAACCAATTTAGAGCAAGACTGGGATGTGCCACATGGTTTTGGTATTAAAGGTGCTGCCAATGCTGAATTACTTATTATGCCAGGTGAAACACAAACCTTAAAGTGGACTCCAGATCGTGTTGGCATGGTGCCCATTTATTGTACCGATTTCTGCAGTGCTTTACACCAAGAAATGCAAGGATATGTTAGAGTATCACCTGCTGGGAGTAAAGTGCCACTTAGCTATAGCTTAGGTACGAATATGCCCAAAGCAGGAGATGAAGATAAAAAGTAATTAAAAAATAATAAAATCTCATGAAGGCTCAGTGTATCACTGAGTCTTCATTTACTAGAGCTTAATTAAATAATTTTTGAATGAATTCCAATAAATTAAATACAAGTAACCGTATTGTATTATTTGTTTGTGCACTTTTATTGATTTTAGTTTTATATGTGCCTATGTGGAGTATAGAATTGAATGCACCTCAGTATCCAGAAGGTTTAGGACTTTCTATTTATGCTAATAAACTAGGCGGTAATGTTGATATCATTAATGGGCTGAACCATTATATAGGAATGAAAACACTTCATGAAAAAGATTTTGTTGAATTTATTGTTTTGCCCTACTTTATTTTATTTTTTTCCCTATTTTGTTTGATCACCGCTATAGTGGCTCGAAAAAAGCTTCTATATTATTTATTGGCATTATTTATTTTATTTGGCATAGTAGCCATGGCAGACTTTTGGCGCTGGGAATATAATTACGGACATGAATTGAATCCAGATGCTGCCATAAAAGTACCCGGTATGTCTTATCAGCCCCCGCTTATTGGTTACAAGCAATTATTAAATTTTGGCGCTTATTCGATGCCAGATATAGGAGGGTGGATTTTTATACTAGTGGGGCTTACGCTATTGATATTATCCATTATGGCGTATAAAAATATAAATTCAATACTCAGATTTAAAAAAACAGTCAATTCTAGTGTTTTAGGCTTGCTTTTTTTATTGACAAATGCTTTTTCATGTAATACAATTCCGACTTCTATTAAAATAGGGAAAGATGCTTGCAGCTTTTGTAAAATGACAGTCTCTGATAATCGCTTTGGTGTTATTTTGGTAACTGAAAAGGGGAAAAATTTTATTTTCGATGATCCACAGTGCCTTGTTTCTTATTTGCAGAGCCCCAAAAATAGCCCTCAAAATAGTACCCTAAAAAAAAGCAGTATTTACTTTACTAATTTTATAGGTGCACACCTCTTAGTGAATGCTAATGAGGCTTTTATCATTAAAAGCCAGCAAATTCATGGCCCTATGAACGGTTCTTTTGCAGCTTTTTCTAATAAAGACAGTGCGACGCATTATATCTTACATAACACTGGAAGTATTGTAAAGATCAATGAACTACTACAATGAAAAAAGTCATTATTATATTAATGACACTCATTTTTTGGATTGAATCTTTTGCACATATAATTTATGTAGGCCCTACGAAGAAAATAAAATCAATACGCTCAGCAATAACTATTGCTAATGATGGCGATACAATTTTAGTAGCTGCTGGAATTTACAAAGAAGGCAATTTAATTATATCCAAACAGCTTACACTTATTGGTGATAAGTACCCCATTATTGATGGTCAAAATAAGCATGAGGTATTTTCTATAAAAGCTAGTAAGGTTGTCATAGATGGGTTTAAAATTTCCCATTCAGGTACTTCTAATTTAGATGATTATGCAGGCATAAAAATTTACGATAGCAGGGAGGTTGCCATACAAAATAATATACTAGACGACACTTATTTTGGCATTTACTTACAATATGCCAAGCGCTGTGTCATAAAAAACAATCAATTAAAAGCGTATAATAAAGAAGAGCAGCAAAGTGGCAATGG
>CALPSK010000217.1 GCA_943326215.1 Sediminibacterium ginsengisoli
AAAATATTGCCAATCCTACTTCATTATTGTTGAGTGGATTGAACATGTTGCGTCATTTAGGTATGATGGAAAAAGCAGTCATGATTGAAAATGCATTATTGTATACATTGGAGTCGGGTATTCATACAGGTGATTTTGGAGATAAGTCTATACCGTCTGTGAATACGACTGTTTTTGCACAAACGATCATTGATAATTTTGGTAAGCAACCATTAAAAAATCCTAAACCTAGCTTACCCAATTTTGATTTTGTACCTACCAACAGTGCCATTACAAAAAATCCAATGTTACTAAGTTCAAAAAATGAGGCGCATAAAATTGTAGGAGCGGATTTCTTTATTGAAACAACATTACAACCAAATGAGTTGGCCGCTGTAGCCATTAAACAAGAAAAAAATCAATTGAAATTGGTCACTATTTCAAATAGAGGAACACAGGTTTGGCCAACAGGTTCTGTTTTCACCAATCTCGTGAATCAATATCGTATTCGATTTGAAACCGACGCAGCAAGCCCACTTACCCAAGCAGACATCTTAGATTTATATACTGCGCTATCTAAAGATTTGAAGATTACTTCACTTGAAATCTTAAACATGTGGGCCGACAAAAAAGGCTATAGTTTGGCACAAGGTCAATAGAATCGAGGCTTTTACTTAAATAGCCCTGTTTTTACCCGCATTTTGATAGAAAATTGCTTTTTCTGCTGGGAAAAAAAACATTTTTGATGTAATTTCACGCCTAATTACAAAACATCCCTTTAACCTATGGCTGAAGCAATATTAATGCCCCGTTTAAGTGATACCATGACTGAAGGTGTGGTAGCAGCTTGGCATAAAAATGTGGGGGATACCGTTAAAAAAGGAGACTTATTAGCTGAAATAGAAACGGATAAAGCCACCATGGAATTGGAGAGCTATCAAGATGGTGTTTTATTACATATTGGCACACCTCGTGGTGGGAAATTACAAGTAAACGATTTATTAGCCATATTTGGAAAACAAGGAGAGGATATTACTGCACTTATTGCAGCGAATACAAATGGTGCTTCCGCTGCTGCAAGTTCAACAGTGGCGACAGCAAGCACTACTGCTTCTGCATCGCCTGCTGCTTCAAGTTCAGCAACAACTACAAGTGCGGCAACCACTGCAAATAGTATTGATGCAAGTACCATGGAAGAAGTAGTATTAATGCCACGCTTAAGTGATACGATGACAGAAGGTGTGATTGCAGGCTGGCATAAAAAAGTAGGAGATAAGGTTACAAAAGGAGAAGTGTTGGCAGATATCGAAACAGATAAAGCCACCATGGAATTAGAATCTTATAAAGATGGTATTTTATTATACCAAGGTGCGCAAGCAGGTGAGAAAATATTAGTGAATCAACTATTATGTATTATTGGACAACCTGGTTTAGATATTGATAGCATTGTAAAGTCTATCAAAGCGCCATCAAGTGCTGAAGCGCCAAAGCCTGCTAGTCCTGCTGCAGCAGCTACAACAGCTTCTGCTGCTCCATCTGCACCAGTTTCATCAATAGCATCTGCTAATACAATTGCATCTAACACTGTAGTAAATGAAGGAAGAATATTTGCATCTCCATTAGCTAAGAAAATTGCAAAAGAAAAAGGGATAGATTTAAAATATGTGCAAGGTACAGGTGAGCATGGAAGAATTACAAGAACAGATTTAGAAAATTATAAGCCTGCTAGCAATACTTCAAGTACTGCAAGAGCAGCAGCTCCCAAAAATACAAATTTCGTAGGTCAGGTAAGTTTTGTGGATACACCGGTTTCACAAATGCGTAAAACCATTGCAAGACGTTTAAGCGAAAGTTTATTTACGTCTCCGCATTTTTACTTAACCATGAAAATTAACATGGATGCGACCATTGCTGCTAGAACGGTAGTGAATGAAACAGCCCCTGTTAAAATTAGCTTCAACGATTTTATCGTAAAAGCAGTAGCGCTTTCTTTGAAACAACATCCTAAAGTAAATAGTAGTTGGCTGGGCGAAGTCATTCGAGAGAACCACCATGTGAATATTGGTATTGCTGTGGCAGTTGACGAAGGATTATTGGTTCCCGTACTTCGTTTTGCAGACGGACTTTCTTTGGATGAAATAAGTGTCTCTGTAAAAGAGTTTGCTAAAAAAGCAAAAGATAAAAAATTACAACCTTCAGATTGGGAAGGAAGCACTTTTACTATTTCTAATTTAGGTATGTTTGGAATAGATTCTTTCACTGCCATTATTAACCCTCCCGATGCTTGTATACTAGCAGTAGGCGGTATTGCACAAGAGCCAGTGGTGAAAAATGGTCAAATAGTTCCAGGTAATGTGATGAATGTAACCTTAAGTTGCGACCATAGAGTAGTAGATGGAGCAACAGGATCGGCTTTCTTACAAACTTTAAAAAGCTATTTAGAAGAACCTATAAGAATGTTTGTGTAGTTTATTTTCTGGCCTTTTTGAAATATAAGGCCAAAAAATAAAACTCTCTAATGATTTTTTCGAGGAACCCCATAAACGGGCCCCTCGATTTTTTTACTCTTATTATTTTCACTCTAATGATAAAAGAAAAGCCCCGCGAATTTCGCGGGGCTTTTTTGTGGGGCTATTCTTTTAAGTCATTATATCAAATAAGACTTCAATTAATAAATTAATCTAAATCACATCCAATCGGCGCGCCTGGAGGAATCACAACAGGTTTAGGAAGGGTGATTTTTTCTGGATCATTGATCCTGCTAATTGCATATTGATAATGGGCTGCAAGCGCAGGGTTGCTAACTGAAAGAGTGGTTAATTTTGATTTCAACTTATTCAATCTACTGGCACAAATACTTTTTACTTCAAAATTAGCATCACTACTTTGGCTCATGCCAATCAGCCAGCTTAATGTTTGTTGTTGCGTTTGTAATTGAACGGATCCAGCTAAGCCAGACACGGTTGGTGCATACCAAGTTTTATCTAAAATGGCATCCAGTACATTGTCCCATCCCATAGTAGCTGCTCTAGCTTTGTTTTGAACTAAACGATTGGCTCTTTCTGCAT
>CALPSK010000218.1 GCA_943326215.1 Sediminibacterium ginsengisoli
CCCATGGTAGTTTGGGATCCTTGTGCAGCGAGTGGAGGAAAATCTATTTTAATAAAAGATACCATGCCCAATGTGCAATTGCATGTATCTGATATTAGAGAAAATATTTTATTCAATTGCGAGAAGCGTTTAAAAGAAGCAGGCATTCAGCCCGCCTCTTTACAAGTAGTAGATATTACTTTACCCTTTGCGATTAAAAAACAATTCGATTTTATTTTTGCCGACCTTCCTTGTTCAGGTTCTGGTACCTGGGGTAGAACGCCAGAAAACTTACAAGCGTATACAGAAGCACAATTAAATGCAATGACCAAACTGCAAGAAAATATTTTGCATCATTTACAACCTGCTATAAAAGAAGGGGGCTATTTATTAGTAGCTACTTGTTCTGTGTATAAAAATGAAAATGAAGACCAAATAGAAAAATTAGTAGCTACCGGTAAATTTAAATTAATTCAGCAAACTTATTTTATAGGCTATGATAAGCATGCCGATACACTGTTTGGTGCCTTGCTGCAGAAAACTTCAAATTAAAAAAATTGAACTATACATTTCAAGTTAAAAGTTGAAGTCCGAAGTAGAAGTTCGAAGTAGAAGTATAAAATAGTTACTTACTAGCACTATCAATAAATTCATTAAGACTTAGAAAGGCTTGGAAATAGCTGACCGCTTTGTATAATTCCTCCAGCTACTACATCCTCTCCTTCATAAAATACAGCACTTTGTCCTGGTGCAATACTTTTTACATTTTCATAAAATCTTGCTTGCACGCCGGTATCTGTATTGGATAAAGTGCAAAGGGCGCCATCGTCCTTGTATCTAATTTTTGCCATTAGTTCCATCGGCTCATGAATAGAGTCATATTTAATCCAGTTCAATCTTGCTACGAGCATATCGTTTTGGTCTAATTCATTTTCTTCTCCCAGCACAACCACATTATTCACTGGATCAATAGAAGTCACATAGATAGGTTTTCCAAAAGCGATCTCTAAACCTTTTCTTTGACCAATGGTATAAAAAGGGTAGCCCTTATGCTTGCCTAATCTTTTTCCTTTTGCATCTACAAACCATCCTCCATTTACTTTATCTTCTAATCCGGGTACGCGTCTTTTTAAAAATCCACGGTAATCATTATCGGGTACAAAACAAATTTCATAGCTCTCGCTTTTTTTAGCCAGTTCAGGATAACCCAAATCAATGGCCATTTGTTTAATATCTTTTTTATGCATGCCGCCTAAAGGCAAAATAGTTCTGCTTAATAAATCTTGGTCTACGCCCCATAAAACATAACTCTGGTCCTTGGTACTATCCAGTCCTTTTGAAATCACATAACGTCCATTGGTATGCTGACGCACTTTGGCATAATGACCAGTGGCGATAAAATCACAACCTAAAGCATCGGCTCTTTTTAATAAGGCCCTCCATTTAATATGGGTATTGCACATCACACAAGGGTTGGGTGTGCGACCAGCTAAGTATTCTTCCACGAAGTTTTCAATGACAAAATCACCAAACTCTTCTCTAATATCTAAAATGAAATGGGGGAATCCGTTATTAACGGCTGCTAAACGGGCATCATTGAAGGAATCTATATTGCAACAGCCTGTTTCTTTTCCATTGGCATTGCTGGTGGCATAGTCCCAGGTCTTCATGGTAATGCCTATTACCTCGTATCCTTCGTTGTGTAGCATTAAGGCTGCTACTGTGCTGTCAATACCGCCGCTCATAGCGACTAAAACCTTTCCTTTCTTGCTCATAGTGTTTGGCCAGTTAAAAGTTGGCTTAGCACAAAAGTAATTCATCTTTCTTAAATCGCAGAATGTTCATAAAATGGGCTTGGCTTTTCAGTTCAAAATTCTAAAAATTACTATCTTCACTTCCATAAAACGACAAAATAATAGAAAATGATAAAGTTACAAGTAATCGGCAATTTAGGTAAAGACGCAGTAGTTAACAATGTTAACGGCAAGTCAGTGATTAATTTTAATGTGGCGCACACAGAGCGCTTTAAGGATGCGCAAGGGAATCAAAAAGACAGAACCACTTGGGTAGATTGTTCATATTGGACAGATAGAACAGCAGTGGCCCCGTATTTAAAAAAAGGAACTCAAGTATATGTTGAAGGTACACCCGATGTAAGATCTTACACTACTACCGATGGTAGAAACGGTGCATCTTTAACTTTAAGAATTGTATCGGTTCAATTATTAGGTGCAAAGCCTAGTGGAACCTCATCACCAGATCAAAGTGCAGGCGGAACTTATACTCCGGCAAGCGCACCTTCTCATGATGATGCACCGGTAGATGATTTACCCTTCTAAAAATTGAATCATGGTTATAATGAAATTTGGTGGCACCAGTGTGGGTAAGCCAGAAAGGATGCACCAAGTATCTCAATTAATTACACGCAATACAGAACCAACCTTGGTTGTATTAAGTGCATTAAGTGGCACCACCAATGCTTTAGTAGAAATAAGTACTGCATTGGCTTCTGCTAATAAACAAAATGCTGCTGAAAAAATTGCTGTTTTAGAAAAACAGTATCGTGCTTTTATTATTGATTTATTAAAAGAGCAAGACATTAGAGTGAAGGCCAATGAAATGATTACAGAACATTTTGAGTTTTTAAAAATTACGCAAAAAATTTCATTGAGTGATGCACTGAATAAAGACATACTTGCTCAGGGTGAATTAATGAGCACTAAATTATTCTCTTTGTATTTAGAGCAAGAGAAAATTGACCATGCTTTACTACCTGCTTTAGAATTCATGCAATTAGATGCCAACGACGAACCCGATTTAGCAGCCATTCAAGAAAAAATAAAAGGGGTATTAGCACAGCACCCTACTAAAAAATTATTCATCACCCAAGGGTATATATGTAGAAATAGTAGAGCAGAAGTAGATAATTTAAAAAGAGGAGGCAGTGATTACACCGCTTCTTTAATTGCTGCTGCTGTAAAGGCCAGTGTTTGTGAAATATGGACCGATATCGATGGCATGCACAATAACGACCCAAGAGTAGTAGATAAAACAGTAGCTATTGA
>CALPSK010000219.1 GCA_943326215.1 Sediminibacterium ginsengisoli
AGAGGTTTATCCAAAGAAGATTGGAGAAGAAGTAATTGCGATACCATTGTTAAACAATTATACGCCACCATACACCAAATAAAACCAGGAGTTCAGTTTGGTATTAGCCCCTTTGGAATTTGGCGCAATAAATCAAAAGATCCAAGAGGCAGTAACACCAAGGGAGGTCAAACCAATTACGATGACTTATACGCAGATATTTTATTATGGCTAGAAAAAGGTTGGGTTGATTATATAGCGCCTCAAATTTATTGGGAGCATGGACATCCTTTAGCCAATTACGATACCATTATTGATTGGTGGAATCAAAATAGTTATGGAAAAAATTTATACATTGGTCATGGCATTTATAAAGCAGGTACGAATGCTGCTTGGAGAGATAAAAATGAACTGCCTTATCAAATAAAAAGAGTCCGCGCTTTAAAGAATACTAGTGGTAGCGCCTATTACAGTAGTACTAGCTTTAAAAACAATATAAATAATTGGAACGATAGCTTGCAGCAAAACTATTATCAAAAGCCAGCCCTCATTCCTTCTATGCCTTGGCTAGTGCAGTATAAAGTAGAAGCGCCCATGGTAAATAAGCAAAGCACGAATAGCTATCAAATACAAGTGAAATTAGTAAGCAGCATAAAGCAATATGCAGTTTTAGAAAGTACGAATAAGCAATTTTCGGTAGCTGCTATTCTAATGCCCGATACTAAAATAATTAATTTAAATACTTTAGGTATTCAGAAAAAAATAAATACGCAGTACTGGCTAGTAGCTATAGGAAAACAAAATCAATTAAGTAGTTTAGTAGCACTTAACTAATGCTACATAATGCTAGGCAAATGTAGACAGGGCTAAACTAATCGTAGACACGCTTTAATAAAGACTGTTCATTGGCTTTAATAATTAATGGAACATGCTCCACTACCGTCATGTCGTTATCTAGTCCAAAGGCTTTTTGATCGCTTTGAGCTAATTGCTTGATGTTAAAGTATACGTCCATAATAAAGTCCTCTCTAATTGATAATTCATTTTCAATAGAGAAGAAGCTTTCTATAATTACATAAGTAATATCGGTATGAAAGTCCTTACTTTTCAAGGATTCATATTTGCTATACACCCCCAACTCTTGAGATTCATTTAATTCCTGCATTACCTTTTTAAAACATAGGTTCACGCGAGGTTGAATTCTAAAACCTAGTTTAAAATCGACACGCATGACTTTGTCATCCACTAATTCACGAATAGAATATTCCATTCCATAAGGAGAATCGGTTCTGTCAATATGTAAAAACCAATAAATATCGGCTCGTTTTGGTTTTCTATTTAATATAGAATCAATAATACGGTGTTCAATTTCACGATAATTATTGGCCTTGGTCAAATACACTAAATGGGTAGCATATTTTGGCATATCCTTATCAGCACTTAACTCGGATAATGGTTCTAGATAATCTTTCAATTTTACAAAGTCCAAATATCGATTGGTGATTTTTCTTGCTCTATGCCAAATTAACATTATAAAAATGATGCTGAATGAGAAGCCTAAAGTGATATAAGCATGTTTAATTTTAATAACATTTGCTAAAAAAAAGGAAATCTCCACTGTACTAAAAATTAAGATGACTATAGCCACCACCGTCTGATTCCATCTTCTAACATTCAACAAGTAGAAATTTATTAAAACTGTGGTCATCATCATAGTTAAAATAACTGAAAAGCCATAAGCGTTTAGCATACTTTCACTATCTCTAAAAAAGAATAGCATTGAAATACATCCAAACCATAATAATAAATTAAAACTTGGAATATAGATTTGTCCTTTTTGATCCGTTGGAAATTTTACAGTCACCCTTGGCCAAAAGTTCATACTAATAGCCTCATTAATTAAAGCAAAGGAGCCACTAATCAAAGCTTGGCTTGCAATGATGGTTGCAAAAGTGGCAATACCAATACCAATTAATAAAAACCAATGCGGCATTAATTCATAAAAAGGATTCATTTCACCAATGGTCTGGCCCATATGTTGCATCAGCCATACTCCTTGCCCCATATAACTAAATACCAAGGCTATCTTTACAAATATCCAACTTACTTGAATATTGATTCGCCCACAATGTCCTAAATCGCTATATAAAGCCTCCGCCCCAGTAGTACATAAAAATACAGCGCCCAATAACCAAAAGCCTTGCGGATAATTTGCAAGTAAGTCGTAAGCATAATAAGGATTTAATGATTTTAAAATTTCTATATTCCCTAAAACAGGAATAAGGCCTAGAATTAAAATCATTGAAAACCAAATTAACATAATGGGTCCAAAAGCAAAACCTACAATTTTGGTACCGAATCTTTGAAAGAAAAATAAAAGTGAGATAATACCAAAAACTATCCCTACAGTCAAATTATTTCCAGGTACAAAAATGGTCTCAAGTCCTTTTACATCTTTTAAAGCTTCTATAGCAGATGAAACAGAAAGCGGAGGTGTGATCATCCCCTCTGCTAATAATAATGCAGCGCCAAATATGGCAGGAACATAAATCCATTTTACATAACGACGAATTAAAGCAAACAAAGAAAAAATGCCGCCCTCACCACGATTGTCTGCGCGCAGCGTTAATAATACATATTTGAAAGTAGTCTGTAATGTTAAAGTCCAAAAAACACAAGAGATAGCACCATATACTAACTGCTCGGTAATAATTTTGTTATGAACGATGGTTTTAAATACATACAATGGGGAGGTTCCGATATCACCATAAATAATGCCGAGTGTTACGATTAAACCTGCAACAGAAAGTTTGTGTGCATGTTGCCCGCCAGATGATTGTACCATGGATGAGAGTAAATTGAGGACAAAGTTTATAAAAATAATAATTAGAAACAGCTAATTGGACTAACTATTTTAAAAATACTGTCATTTATTTTTATAAAGGCTTGTAAATACCCCATTTTGCTTCCACCGCTTTGAAACGAAAATCAAAAATTCCTTCAAGCTGCTTTTTAACCAAAATTACCTGGGCGATGTCTCCTAAAAAGCCCAAAGGAA
>CALPSK010000220.1 GCA_943326215.1 Sediminibacterium ginsengisoli
ATGCACAGCATTAATGGACGTGGCACTTTTTTAGTAGTGCAACACGCACTTCCTTATTTAAAAAAATCATCTCATGCACATATTTTAACTTTATCTCCTCCTATTAATTTAGCACCAAAATGGTTAGGACCCCATGTTGCTTATACCATTTCAAAATATGATATGAGCATGATGACCTTGGGTTGGGCAGAAGAATTTAAAGACGACAATATTGCTTGTAATTCTTTATGGCCTAGAACTACTATAGATACTGCAGCTGTGCGCAATTTATTAGGCGGCCAGGCCTTAGCGAATATGAGTCGTACCACCGATATTATTGCAGATGCAGCCTTCTATATTTTAAGTAAAGAAAAATTAGCCTACAGCGGAAAATTATTTATCGATGAAGAAGTATTGGCTGCAGAAGGTATCACCGACTTAGCGCATTATTCAGTCGTGCCAGGGGCTAAATTATTTTACGATTTATTTTTATAATATTTTATAAAACATTTTTTATTTCAATTTAAAGAAACAAGTATGAAAAGAATTTTATTATTATCGTGCGTGCTAGTTAGTTTACAAGTAATGGCGCAAAAGAAAACTAAAGCAGATCCTGCTACACAACAAGTGAATGCAAATAAAGAAGCTGCACTTGCTGCGTTAAGTAGTGCCTATGAGGCAGATAAAAAAACTGCTTTACAAATATGGGAATATGCAGAAGTAGGTTATAAAGAAGTAAAGAGTGCTGCACTTCATGTTCAACATTTAAGAGATGCTGGTTTCACCGTTGAAACAGGTGTTGCGGGTATTCCCACTGCCTTTGTAGCTACTTATGGTTCAGGCAGTCCTGCCATTGGTATTTTAGCAGAGTATGATGCCTTGCCTGGTATCAATCAATCTACATCTGCTGATAGAGATCCCATTGTTGGAAAAAATGCTGGACATGCTTGTGGACACCATTTATTTGGAACTGCAAGCGTATCTGCTGGTATTGCCATTAAAGAATTAATAGCTGCTGGTAAATTAAAAGGTACCATCAAAGTTTTTGGAACACCTGCTGAAGAAGGCGGAAGTGGTAAAGTGTTTTTAGTAAGAGCGGGGCTATTCAATAATTTAGATGCGGTGATTCACTGGCATCCTGATGATGTGAATGCGATTACTACAACAAGTGCCTTAGCGAACAAGTCTGCTAAATTTAAATTTTATGGTATCTCAGCGCATGCTGCGGCTGCACCGGACCAAGGCAGATCTTCTTTAGATGCGGTAGAAGCGATGGATAATATGGTAAATATGATGCGTGAACATGTACCACAAGAAACTAGAATTCATTATGTGATCACTAGTGGCGGTAAAGCACCTAATGTGATTCCTGATTTTGCTGAAGTATATTATTATGTGCGTCATCCAAAACGTAAAGACGTCGTAGAAATTTTTGATAGAGTGGTGAAAGCTGCAGAAGGTGCTGCTTTAGGAACAGGCACGACCATGAAATATGATATCATCGGTGGCACACACGATTTATTAATTAATAAAACCCTAGCAGAAGCCATGCAAATTAATTTAGAAAAAGTAGGTGGTGTTTCTTACACTGAAGCTGAATTAAATTTCGCCAAAAAATTGGAGGCTAGCTTTGTTGGAGCAAAAGTGGACCTTACTACTGCAGGCACTGTAAGACCAATCTCTTATATTAGTGAAGGCAATAGTGGTTCAACAGATGTGGGTGATGTAAGTTATGCCTTACCTACTGTGGGTTTACGCGCAGCCACTTGGGTTCCTGGCACTGCTGCACATAGCTGGCAAGCGGTGGCTGCTGGTGGAACTGAAATTGGTACAAAGGGAATGTTAGTGGCTAGTAAAACAATGGCACTGACCGCCATTGATTTAATGAGTAACCCTGTATTACTTGCAAAAGCAATGGAAGAATTTGTTAAATCTAAAGGCGATTATAAATACAAAGCGCTTCTAGGTGATATAAAACCAGCGTTGAATTATAGAGATTAAGGTTAGTAAAAGAAGCGTAATAAAAAGGAGAACCCAAAGGTTCTCCTTTTTTAAAATCATAAGAGGGATAATGAATATGCGCTAATTTTCATTAAGCGCTTATTCATTTTAGAATCATAAGAGGGTAACAGATTAAGTGCTATATTTCAAAAGCACTTAATCTGTAACATTCTCGGGGCGCATTTGAGGAAAGAACAACACATCTTGAATAGAGGGTTGGTTCAACATCATCATGCATAATCTATCTATACCAATGCCAATACCTGAAGTAGGTGGCATGCCGTATTCTAGGGCTCTTAAAAAATCGTGGTCAATAAACATAGCTTCATCATCGCCACGCTCCATTAAGCCTAATTGCTCTTCAAAACGCTTGCGCTGATCAATAGGATCGTTTAACTCTGTATAGGCGTTGGCTAATTCTTTACCATTCACCATTAATTCAAAACGCTCTACTAAGCCTTCCTTACTACGATGCTTTTTTGTAAGCGGGCTCATTTCAATAGGATAGTCAATAATAAAAGTGGGTTGTATATATTTAGGCTCACTAGTCGATCCAAAAATTTCATCTATTAATTTACCCTTTCCAATGGTAGGTGCTACATCAATATGTAATTTTTTACAAACTTCTCTTAAGGCAGCTTCGTCCATACCAGTAATATCAATACCTGTATTTTCTTGAATGGCTTCAATAATACTAATGCGTCTATAAGGTGCTTTAAAATTGATGGTTTTATCGCCCACTGTTAATTCGGTTTTGCCATGAAGTGTCATCGCAATTTTTTCAAATAGTTGCTCTGTGAGTTCCATCATCCATAAATAATCTTTGTAGGCAGTGTACCATTCTAAAACAGTAAACTCCGGATTATGGGTACGGTCCATGCCTTCATTTCTAAAGTTTCTACTAAACTCATATACCCATTCAAATCCACCTACTATTAATCTTTTTAAATACAATTCATTGGCAATACGTAAATAAAAAGGAACATCTAATGCATTGTGATGTGTCGCGAAAGGCCTTGCTGCAGCGCCTCCTGGGATAGCTTG
>CALPSK010000221.1 GCA_943326215.1 Sediminibacterium ginsengisoli
CCAAACCGAAGAAGGAATATAATCCATGATATGATTAAAGGCTTCCCAGTTACCAATATGTAGTGGCATCCATCCACCAAAAAATAAAGTAGCACCAATAGCACAAACAATAAATATGTTAATATATTCTGCTAAGAAGAATAAGGCAAAGCGCATACCAGAGTATTCGGTATGAAAACCTGCTGTTAATTCAGACTCTGCTTCTGCTAAATCAAAAGGGGCACGATTGGTTTCTGCAGTAACAGCAATTATGTATAATACAAAAGCAATCAGCGCAGGAATATGTCCTTTAAATATCCACCAACCATTTTCTTGTGCTTTTACAATTTCAGAAAGTTGTAAACTACCTGTAAGCACCACAATGGTTAAAACTGCAAAACCTGCAGACAATTCATAACTTACTATTTGAGCACCGCTGCGCATAGCACCTAATAAAGAATATTTATTATTACTTGCCCAGCCGGCCATTAAAATACCTATCACGGATAAAGAAGAAACCGCAGAAATATATAAAACCCCAATATTAATATCCCAGATTTGAAAGTTCTTAGCAAATGCAATGGGTGCTAATAATAACATACCCACCATCATTACCACAAAAGGTGCAAGGTTGAATAAAAATTTATCAGCCATATCGGGCACCAGGCCTTCTTTCATAATTAATTTCAATGTATCGGCCACTGTTTGGAACATGCCTCCTGGTCCAACACGGTTCGGTCCCAAGCGTATTTGAATATGCGCAGCTACCTTTCTTTCCATAAGTACCAATACCAAACCTAATATGGCAAATAAACTTATAGATAACAAAATAACAATGACGCATTCCATTGCCAGTGCCATCGTGGGATTAAACTTCATAAATAACCAATCTTGAACACTGGTTGTAATTCCTTCTAAACTAAACATGCATTTCTGTTTTATATAACTTACAATTCAAACTATATCTTATTCGTATATTATTTTCTTTACAATAGATAGCCTCTCAATTTCCTCTTTATTTATTTCTATCAATTCTATCTATAAGTTTTATCTATCAATATCAGGTATCACTAAATCAAGTGTACCCATACTCGCCATTAAATCCCCAATCTTACTTCCTGCTGCAATATGATTCAGTGCAGATAAGTTGGAGAAGCCTGGAGACCTGAATTTAATTCTGTGCGGCGTAGTCCCACCTTCGCTTACTACATACACCCCAAATTCACCTCTTGCCGTTTCTACTCTTGTATAAAATTCACCCTTAGGTAGTTTTAATACATTTTTTGTTTTGCCTACAAAATCTCCTTCTGGAATATTGTCAATGAGTTGTTCAATGATGCGAATAGACTGATTCATTTCTTTCACGCGCACTATATAACGAGCAAATGAATCGCCAGCTGTTTCTATAACTTCATCAAATTCTACTTTATCGTATACTTCGTAAGGATAAATTTTTCTGATATCACAACTTACACCACTGGCTCTTGCTACAGGTCCTGTACAACCATAAGAGATAGCATCTTCCGCGCTTAATATTCCTACACCCTTGGTTCTGCTTTGGAAAATAATATTGTTGGTGACTAAATCTTCGTATTCTGTAACCTTAGATTTGAATTGTGTGATAAAGGCTTTTACTTTCTTTTGAAAATCGGGATGAATATCATACATCAATCCACCTGGTACGATATAGTTCATGGTTAATCTTGCACCGCAAGTATCTTCCATAATATCGGTGATCATTTCTCTTTCTCTGAAAGCATAAAAGAAAGGTGTGAAAGCGCCTAAGTCCATGGCCATCGCGCCTAACCAGAGTTCATGAGAGGCAATACGTGTTAATTCACTTAAAATAACACGGATATATTTAGCACGATCAGGTACTTCAATAGCCATGCCTTTTTCAACAAGTAATGCGCAGCCTAAATTATTAATGTGAGATGATAAGTAATCCATTCTACTTGTCACATAAATAAATTGACGATAAGTTAAACTCTCGCACATTTTTTCAATAGAGCGGTGGATATACCCTAAATGTGGTTCAATTTTTTTAATGGTCTCTCCATTTAAAGTAACTACTAAATGAAGCACACCATGTGTGGCAGGGTGTTGAGGTCCCATATTAATGACTAGTTCGCCATCGGCACCTAATTCACTGGTATCTTTTAATATTTCAGTTTGATTGTACATCTGCCTATTATAATTTTATCATGTTGATAGGATCTTCAAAATCTTTTCTTAAAGGAAATCCTTTGAAGTCATCTTCTAATATTAATTTTCTTAAGTCGGGGTGGTTGGTGAAGTTGACGCCAAACATTTCAAATACTTCACGCTCTAAAAATTCAGCGGTTCTCCAAATATCACAAACGGTTTCAATCACCGGTGTATCTCTATTTACATTCGCTTTGATAACAATACTTTGACGATGCGTGGTGGCAGATAAATGATACACCATGGTTAAATCTGTTTTAACATCTACGCAAGTCAAACAAAACAAATAATTCATTTGCATCTTGCCTGTTCTTAAATCAGCCATCAATGGCTTTAAGGCAGAAGGTTCTACTAATATATTCAACCATTCTCCTGTTTCATCGAAAGTAGCTGCGGGTGCAAGGGAACTGATGTATTCTTTAATTTCTTCGTTGGTCATTGTTGTATTTTTTCTATACTTTAAATTCTCCTCTAATTTGTTCGCGTGTCATGCCTAATTTAATTTTCTCTTGTAAAGAAATTAAAGAGTGTAATAATGCTTCAGGGCGGGGAGGGCAACCAGGAATGTAGACATCCACTGGAATAATATGATCAGCGCCTTTTACTACAGAATAAGTGTTGTAAAAAAATGGTCCTCCACTAATAGCGCAAGCGCCCATAGCGATTACATATTTAGGATCGGCCATTTGATCGTATAATCTTTTTAAAACAGGAGCCATTTTATTAACGATAGTTCCTGCTATAATAATAACATCGGCTTGACGCGGTGAGGCTCTTGCTACTTCAAAACCAAAACGAGAAAAATCATATTTGGCAGAAGCAGTAGACATCATTTCA
>CALPSK010000222.1 GCA_943326215.1 Sediminibacterium ginsengisoli
AATCTAAAATTAGATTCAATATTATTTTCTTGACAATACTTTCTTATTCTTTCTTCTTCTAATGGATTAGGACTAATAGCAATATGATTACAACCTGCTAATAAAAAAGCAAAAGTACTTTTCCCAGAACCTGTTTCGATGGTGGAGAAGCCCGCTTTTAATTTACTATAAATATATTTTACGACCCTATCTGAAACGCCAAAGTTGGCAATTTCTCCACTATCCCATGAATGAAAACTTGGATTATCTTCTAGTAATTTATGAATTGACATTGTTAAATTTTATTTTTATCTATAACTTGATTTTATTAAATCTAAGTGTAGGTTTTTAATAAGCGTTTTGAATCGATTCCACTTTACCTGAAAATTATTTCTGGTGAAATGATTTATTTCTAAAGTTGTTTTAATAAACTCATCGTCAAATACACCCAGTTTTGTTTCAGCTACTAATGCTAAGCTGGCTTGTCTCACATCTTCAATTTCTTCTAAATTATTCTTGCCATTTGAATATATTTTATTGCCCGACTGCACAGGACGGCAATGCTTTATTTGTATAGCATGCACCACTGCTGTTTTTGGTAAGCCTAAAATTTTCTGTAAACAAGGAATTAAATAAATATCAATGCCTTGTCCTGAAACTGTGAGTGGACAATAGGGTTGTATAGCTTTAAAAATGGCTTCTTTGTAAAAAGGGCACATAATTTCTACCCAATTAGTCTCATGTATTTGTATTCCAGGCTTATGAATATACCTTTGATGATCGTGATAACTATCCTGCGTTATACTTGGCTGAAAAACATCTAAATGATTTATTTGACCTATAAATATTAATTTATTTAAATCGGAATAAGAACTATAAATATCATCGTCAATCACACCAATATATTCATAACGCTCTTCGTTATTCGGATATAAATATTTATTGGTTTCATGAAATACCTGACCTTTATTTTCGGTTCTAGTAGACACAAAATATTCTGGTTTCAAATGCGCCACTAGTTCTTTAGAGGCTTTAGCGCTATGGTCGAAAATTAATAAATCAAAATTTCTTTGAGTATCCTGAAGTATATATTCTAAAGGCTTGGACACTCCATCCCAAGTAATTACAATAAGTGATTTTTTTTCAGTCATGAATACTAATTTTCTATTTTATACACTGCGTATGATTTATGAAAGCCCATAAATTTTTCAATATATAATTTGCTTTCGCTAAATAAATTTTCAAGTTCTTTTTTGCTCAGTAAATTTACTTCATTCACTAAATCAATGGCCTCCTGTTTACTTTTTGCTTTTGGAATATGCCCTAGGCTGAAATTTTGGGTTAAAAATACTTTTAAACCAAAAGGTAAAAATTGAAAAAAAGGAAATACCCAATGCGGTTCAATAGGAAAAAATTTATTAGGCGTTTGTATATAATAATTTTTCCCTACTCGTTTTACTTCATTAGCCATTTTCTGCTGATTCTCTATTGAAAATAAATGTTCAATGACTGAATTAGAAAAAACAAAATCAAAGCTATTATCTGCCATTCCTTCTAAATGACAAGCATCTCCTTTTATAGAAGAAAAGCCAGCTCCCTTCACTTCAATTTTATATAAATTCAATAACACAATTTCTATATTATTTCCCAGGTTTAGGCCCATACTATTCCAATAATCCTCGGTGCCTCCAATATCCAATATTTTTATTTTTCTACCCCCCTTTGTCATATTATCCAATAAGGCCTTTAAAAATACAAATCGCTTGGCCCTAAAATATGTCGAAATCGCTGCTTTCATTCGCTCAAAACTATTGAAAATCAGACAAAATACCCTTAAAATACCCTAAAAAACCGACGCTTATGAGCTATTTTTAAGCCTATTGACTTAAATTTGCCCTCTCTATCATATAATATACATTTATATCATGAAAAAAGTGATTGTTTTAGGGGGTGGAGGGTTTATAGGAGGGCATTTAGCCAAGAAATTGAAAGCACAGGGGTTTTTTGTTCGCATAGCCGATATTAAGCAACATGAATACATGTCTCAAGATGAAATTTGCCATGAGTTTATTCAGTGCGATTTAGCCGATCCTGTAGCCGTTGAAAAAGTCATTTTTGAAGATTGCTACGAATTATACCAACTAGCTGCCGATATGGGTGGGGCTGGTTATATTTTTACTGGCTTGAACGATGCCAATGTAATGACCAACTCGGCACTCATTAATTTAAATGTAGCCAAGGAAGCAGTGAAGAAAAAAGTACAAAAAGTTTTTTATTCTTCATCTGCTTGTATGTACCCAGAGCATAATCAATTAGATGCAGGTAACCCTAACTGTATAGAAAGTTCAGCTTATCCTGCCAACCCTGATTCTGAATATGGATGGGAGAAATTATTTAGTGAAAGAATTTTCTTGGCCTATAATCGTAATTTTAAATTAAATGTGCGTGTGGCACGTTTTCATAATATTTTTGGACCACAAGGCACTTGGAAAGGAGGAAAAGAAAAAGCACCTGCTGCCATGTTGCGTAAAGCATCGGAAACCGCCGATGGTGGAAACTTTGAAGTATGGGGAGATGGTTTACAAACAAGAAGCTTTTTATACATTGACGAATGCTTGGATGCTGTGGAGCGTTTTATGCATACCGATTTTATTGGACCTGTTAATATTGGCTCTGAAGAAATGGTTACCATTAACCAATTAGCACAAATGGCGATTGATATTGCAGGTAAGAAAATTAAAATTCACAATATTGCGGGGCAAGAATTTATTGATAAGTACGGATTTAATTGTCCCTTAGGTGTGCGCGGTCGCAGATCGGACAACGATTTATATAGAAAGAAAATGGGATGGGAAGTATCTGAACCATTAATTGATGGCATGCGCAAAACTTTTACTTGGATTGATGAACAAGTAAAAAAAGAAAAATAGTTTTTCATTACAATTAATTTTTAATTATGCCTCAAGCAAATGCAACGGTTAAAATAATAGGCGTTGATATGTTTGTGGGTAGCAATTCAGACTTCACTGCATCTTTAATTGA
>CALPSK010000223.1 GCA_943326215.1 Sediminibacterium ginsengisoli
GCATGCGAATAAGAAAAGTCGTGAGCAGTTCCAATTAGCAACGCACAAGCGTTTATTGGATATCTACACTTCTTCTTCTAAAACAGTAGACGCCCTTAGTAAGTTAGACTTACCATCAGGTGTTGAGGTGGAGATCAAAGCATAAGTATTTATAAATCCATCTCCCAATCTCTGAGACATTATGCATCAGTAGAAAAAGGAGCGCTGGTTGAATATAAAAGAAAAATATAAACCGGCCCTTCGAGGTTTGTTTACTTCCGGTACTTCCCCTTCTCTTTAACAAAAGAGAAAACTCAGGAAAAGGTCGGCAGCACACAGGGATTGAATCCGAGCTACAAAAATCGAAAGATGAAAATCTAAGATTAAGAGTAGCATCATCATCGGATGTCCTCAGAACCAGACGCGGGGCATAAACCGCAAAACAGATGAAAGGTATTATTGGAAAAAAAATTGGCATGACCAGCATTTTCGGTCAAGATGGTAAGCAAATTGCTTGCACCATTATTGAAGCAGGTCCTTGCACAGTCACTCAAGTGAAAACACTTGAAATTGATGGCTATAGCGCCGTGCAGTTAGCATTAGGCGACAAAAAAGAAAAGCATTCTACAAAGTCTGAAATTAATCACTACGCGAAAGCGCAGACTGCTCCAAAACGTTTTGTAAAAGAATTCCGCAATTACTCTTTAGAGAAAGCATTGGGTGAAACAGTTACCCTTGACATTTTCGAAGAAGGTGATGCTATTGAAGTAGTAGGTACTACTAAAGGAAAAGGATTCCAAGGGGTTGTAAAGCGTCACGGATTTAGCGGTGTGGGTGAAGCTACACACGGACAACACGATCGTTCTCGTGCACCAGGATCTATTGGTGGATCATCTTATCCAGCAAGAGTATTCAAAGGTATGCGTATGGCCGGCCGTATGGGTTCTGATCGCGTTAAAACTAAAGGCTTAACGGTATTAAAATTATTCCCAGAAAAAAACTATGTTCTTGTTAGTGGTTCAGTACCAGGCAACAACGGTTCAATCGTTTTAATCCAAAAGTAATCACCTATTAATCGACAATCATGCAATTAGAAGTATTAAATATAAAAGGCAAAAAAACAGGCAGACAGGTTGAATTACCTGCTGAAATTTTTGGCGCAACACCTAACGATCACGTTATTTATTTAGCAGTGAAGCAGTATTTAGCTGCACGTCGTTCTGGTACACATAAAGTGAAGACTCGTGCAGAAGTGCAAGGAGCTAGCAGAAAATTACATAAGCAAAAAGGTACAGGTGGAGCTCGTAAGGGTAATATCCGTAACCCATTATATAAGGGTGGTGGTACCATCTTTGGTCCAAAGCCACATAGCTACGATTTCAAATTGAATCGTAAAGTAAAAGACTTAGCAAAGATTTCTGCTTTATCTCATAAAGCCATTGATCAAGCTATTTTAGTGTTAGAAGACATCGATATGAAAGCACCAAAAACTTCTACCATTGCTACTATCATTAGTCAGTTAAACTTAGATAATAAAAAGACATTAGTTATTCTTCCAGAGTACGATGAAAACATTTATTTAAGCACACGCAATATTCCAAACGTAGCTAGTACTTTATTAGCCGACATTAATACTTACGACATCATGAATGCCGATATATTAGTGATCACTGAAGGTGCTGCTAAAATTTTTAACGAAGAAGAAGCTGTAGTAGCATAAGCTTAACGACTTTAAAATTATAATTATGAAATTGACAGAAATATTAATAAAGCCTATCCTTACTGAAAAAGCAAATGGTCAACAAGAAAAGTTGAGAAGATATGCTTTCAAAGTAGATCGCAGAGCCAACAAATTAGAAATTAAATCTGCAATAGAGCAATTCTATGGTGTGAACGTTTTAGAAGTTAACACATTAGTTGTTCCAGGTAAAAACAAAACGCGTTCAACTAAAGCTGGTATTATCTCTGGTATCAAATCTGGATATAAGAAAGCATTAGTAACAGTAGCAGAAGGTGAAACCATTGACCTTTACGCTACTCTATAAATAAACAATAGCCCGCGAAGCTGAAAAATTCGTAAGACTGTAAAGTCTTTAAAAAGTAAAAGAAAAAAAATGGCATTAAGAAAGTACAAACCAATTACAGCAGGAACTCGATGGAGAATCGGGAACGCCTATGTTGAGATCACTACTAACAAACCTGAAAAGAGTTTATTAGAACCACAAAAGAAAACGGCTGGACGTAACTTCCAAGGTCGTCGTGCTATGCGTTACATGGGTGGTGGACATAGACAACATTATCGTATCATCGATTTCAAAAGAAATAAAACTGGAATGGAAGCTACAGTAGTTTCTATCGAGTACGATCCAAACAGAACAGCATTTATCGCATTAGTACAATATACTGATGGCGAGAAAAGATATATCATTTGCCCACAAGGTTTACAAGTTGGTACGAAAGTATCTTCTGGTGAGAATGTGGCTCCTGAGGTAGGAAATGCATTACCAATGAAATCAATTCCATTAGGTACGATCATTCACAACGTTGAAATGCAACCAGGTCAAGGTGGAAAATTAGTACGTAGTGCTGGTTCTTCTGCTCAATTAGCGAACAAGGAAGAAACTTACGCTGTATTGAAAATGCCTTCTGGTGAATTACGTAAAATTTTAATTAATTGTTACGCAACAGTGGGTGTTGTTTCTAATAGCGATCACAACTTAGAAACAGCTGGTAAAGCAGGTAGAAATCGTTGGAAAGGCGTTCGTCCTCGTGTAAGAGGTGTTGCCATGAACCCAGTGGATCATCCGATGGGTGGTGGTGAAGGTAGAGCGTCTGGTGGTCATCCAAGAAGCAGAACTGGTAAGTATGCTAAAGGAGAAAAAACTAGAACAAGAGGAAAAGGTAGCGACAAGTTGATCATTCAACGTCGTGACGGTAAAAAATTGACAAAATAATTTAACAATCAAATTAACTCGTTACTATGGGTCGTTCGATTAAAAAAGGTCCTTATATAGATCATAACCTTGAAGAAAAAGTA
>CALPSK010000224.1 GCA_943326215.1 Sediminibacterium ginsengisoli
GTCAATAATTGAAGGCATCATTTCATTGGCCTTATCCCATTCAGGTTGTAAATATAATTTACATGAAGCAGGCACTTGTTGGGCATAGGTCTCGGCCCATTCAAAATCATGTTTATTAAAAATAACTACTTTTAATTCCGATGCAGCAGTTATGCTTTCGCTTAGAGGTGCTTTAAATTTTTTTGGTGAAAGACAAACCCAGTCCCAGTTTCCAGACATGGGGCTAGAGCCAGAAGTTTCTATATTTATTTCAAAGCCTGCTTTTTTTAAAGCGGTAGTTAGAGCGTCTAAATTATATAATAAGGGCTCACCTCCTGTTATAATGGCTAATCTACCAGGATGTGCTAAAGCACTTGAAACAATTTCATCAACGGGTAAAACAGGATGCTTGCTTGCATCCCAACTTTCTTTTACATCACACCAAACACAACCCACATCACATCCGGCCAAGCGAATAAAATAAGCCGCCCTGCCTTGGTGGTATCCTTCGCCTTGCAAAGAATAAAACATTTCCATGACTGGATATTGGGTAGTTGTACTCAAATTAAAATGTATAAAATTATTTTGCTATTAAAGACCTTGGTAGGCCTTCATGGTGTTTTTTAATAATCCTGCAATGGTCATAAGTCCTACACCTCCTGGAACGGGTGTGATAGCAGATGCTTTAGCACATGCTTCTTCATAATGCACATCGCCTTTAATTCTAAAACCTTTTTTGGCAGTGGCATCTTCAACGCGTGTAATACCTACATCAATAATAACAGCACCAGGTTTAATCATGTCACCGGTTAAAAAATTAGGGACGCCTAAGGCTGCCACAATAATATCAGCACCTAAGCAAATATCTTTTAAATTTTTAGTGTGGCTATGACAAATAGTTACCGTGCAATTGCCTTGTGCAATATTGCTACTTAATAAAATACTCATGGGTCTTCCTACTATATTACTTCTTCCAATTACCACTGCATTTTTTCCTTTGGTTTCAATATTAAAATGTTCAAGCATTAAAATAATTCCATAAGGAGTAGCCGGAATAAAAGTATTTAAACCTTGTACTAAGCGGCCCACATTGACGGGATGAAAACCATCTACATCTTTAGCAGGATCAATAGCTTCAATGACTTTCGATTCCTTAATATGTTTAGGTAAGGGTAATTGCACTAATATGCCATCGCAATTAGGATCTTGATTCAGCTCTGCAATTTTTGCTAATAAAACAGCTTCTTCCACATCTGCGTCCATTCTATACAAAGAAGAACCGAAACCAGTTTCTTCGCAGTTCTTCACTTTACTAGCAACATAGGTTTCACTCGCTCCATTATTACCTACCAGTATGGCAGCTAAATGAGGCATTCTTTTGCCAGCGGCTTTCAGGGCCTGCGTTTGCTCTAAAAGGGTTGCTTTTACGGCAGCGGCGGCTATTTTACCATCTAATACTAACATGTAGCAAATTTAGTTCTTGTGAATTGCAGTACTGTAATTTTTTTTTAACATTCCATCCCCTGTATATTTGTAGTCTTAATATAAAGTATGGAACAAAACCCGAACCAGCCCTTAAACATTGAAATTAGTGAAGAAATCGCCGAAGGCTCTTATGCTAATTTGGCTATTATTACCCATAGCAATGCCGAATTTGTAGTTGATTTTGTCAATGTCATGCCAGGTACACCCAAGAGCAAGGTAAAAAGCAGAGTTATATTAACCCCTATGCATGCTAAAAGATTTATGAAGGCCTTGGTAGAAAATGTAGAAAGATATGAAGCGGCCAATGGAACCATTGCCGATATGCTACCTGTAGAAATTCCTATGAATTTTGGAGGTCCTACAGCACAGGCATAGTTTATGTGTATAAGTTCTATATATGTTGAAAAGTAGGGCCATTTTTTTTTACATTTTGTAAACGAGAATTATAACTTTGAAGCATATCCTACCCACATGAATCCTTCAGTAAAAATATTCGCAGGAACTGGCTCTCAAGCCTTAGCAGAGAAAATTGCCCAACGTTTCGGCGCTCCCATTGGAAAAATTAATATTCAAAAATTTAGTGACGGAGAATTCCAACCTATTTTTTTAGAAAGTATTAGAGGAGACTATGTTTTTTTAGTGCAAAGCACTTATGCTCCAACCGATAATTTGATGGAATTATTAATGATGATAGACGCTGCTAAAAGAGCGAGTGCCTATAAAATCATTGCTGTCATTCCTTATTATGGTTTTGCAAGACAGGATAGAAAAGACAAACCAAGAGTGGCGATAGGAGCAAAATTAATTGCTACTTTACTAGAAGCAGCGGGTGCACACCGTGTTATTACTATGGATTTACATGCTGCACAAATTCAAGGCTTCTTTGATGTGCCCGTGGATCACTTAGACAGCTCTGCTATATTTATTCCTTATATTCAACAATTAAAATTACAAGACCTAGCCTTTGCAGCACCCGATGTTGGAAGTACTAATAGAGTGCGTGAGGTAGCTAATTATTTTAATGCTGAAATGGTTATATGTGATAAACATCGTAAGCGTGCAAATGAGATAGCAAGTATGGTAGTCATAGGAGATGTAACTGGAAAAGACATTGTTATTGTAGATGATATTTGCGATACTGGTGGAACCTTGGTAAAAGCGGCAGCACTTTTAAAAGAGAAAGGAGCTAAAACAGTTCGTGCCATGATTACGCATCCAGTACTTAGCGGCAAGGCGTATGAGAATATTGAAAACAGCGTTTTAGAGGAATTAGTAGTATGTGATACCATACCTTTAATGAAACCCTCTAAAAAGATACAGGTTTTAACGGTGGCCGATTTGTTCGCCATAGCCATTAGAAATGCCTATGAAAACAAGAGCATTACCAGCCTTTTTGTACATTCTCAATTAAAGGCAAGGAGTTAATAATCAAGTAGTTATCAAATAAAACGAAATAGTAAGGAGAGACTTTGGTTTCTCCTTTATTATTTCATACCTTCGCCGTCCAAATTATTTATATAAAATAAAAAGAATCAGCAATGAAATCAATTA
>CALPSK010000225.1 GCA_943326215.1 Sediminibacterium ginsengisoli
CTAAATCCATTTTTCTAAATAATTCAAAAGCTTCCATCTTATAAATAACTAGAGGATCCTTCTGTTCATAGGTAGCTGTTTGTACCGATTGTTTTAAATCGTCCATCGCTCTTAAATGCTCTTTCCAAGCATCGTCTATAAAGCTTAGGGAAATATTTTTTTCTGCTTGAGCAGCTAGTGTTGCCCCTTCTGTACTTACATTTTTGTCCAAGTTCACCAGTACATTGTAGGCAATTTTTCCATCACCCACCGGTACAATTACATTCTCAATATGTGCCCCTTGATTTTTTCTAATATTTTTGAAAACAGGAATGCTTTGCTTCATCATTTCCTTTTTCTTATACTCATAATGCGCAATGGCTTCTTGATATACTAATTCAACTAGTGCAGCATCATTGGTAGACTTAAATTCATCTTGCGTTATTTTAGTATCGAAACCAGTTTGAACAATTAATGATAATTTCAAGCCTTCATAATCGTTGTTCAATTTATAGTTCGTCACCACGCCTTCTATCACTTGATAAAATGCATTGTCTAAATCCAAGGCTAGTCTTTCTCCAAACAAAGCATGATTTCTTTTTTTGTAAATCACCGTTCTTTGTTTGTTCATCACATCATCATATTCTAATAAACGCTTTCTTACACCAAAATTATTTTCCTCTACTTTTTTCTGTGCACGCTCAATAGAATTTGTAATCATACTGTGCTGAATCACTTCCCCTTCTTTATAACCAGCGAAGTCCATTACTTTCGCAATACGCTCACTTCCAAACATGCGCATTAAATCGTCTTCTAAAGAAATAAAGAATTGAGAAGATCCAGGATCTCCTTGTCTACCCGCACGTCCACGTAATTGTCTGTCTACACGACGAGACTCGTGACGCTCTGTACCTAGTATTGCTAAGCCACCTGCAGCTTTCACTTCAGGACTTAATTTAATATCGGTTCCACGACCTGCCATGTTGGTGGCAATGGTAACGGCTCCAGTTAAACCTGCTTCCGCTACTACTTGTGCTTCACGCGCATGTTGTTTTGCGTTAAGAACATTGTGCGGAATATTTTGCTGACGCAACATTCTACTTAATAATTCACTTACCTCTACTGAAGTTGTTCCGCATAAAACCGGACGGCCTTGATCTCTTAATTCAACAATAGCTTCAATGACCGCTCCTAATTTTTCACGCTTGGTTTTATACACTAAGTCTTGCTCATCTTTTCTAATAGCTGGAATATTGGTAGGAATAGAAACCACATCTAATTTATAAATACTCCAAAACTCTGAAGCCTCTGTTTCTGCAGTACCTGTCATACCTGCTAACTTATGGTACATTCTAAAAAAGTTCTGCAAAGTAATAGTCGCATAGGTTTGTGTAGCCGCTTCAATTTTTACATTCTCTTTGGCTTCAATGGCTTGGTGTAATCCGTCTGAATAACGGCGGCCTTCCATAATACGACCTGTTTGTTCATCTACAATTTTTACTTGTCCTTCAATGACTACATATTCCACATCATTGTCAAATAAAGTATAGGCTTTTAATAATTGATTCACAGTGTGAATACGATCGGCCTTAATACTATATTCAGTTATGATACTTTCTTTTTGTTGGAACTTTTCTTCCGCATTTAAATTCGCGTTTTGATCAATCGCATTTAATGCCACACTAATATCGGGAAGTAAAAAGAAATTAGGGTCTTCTCCTTGCTTGGTAATTAATTGCAAACCTTTGTCGGTTAATTCTACTGAATTATTTTTTTCATCAATATGGAAAAATAAATCTACATCTACATGAGGCATTTCTCTTTGCTGATCGGCTAAATAATGGTTCTCTGCTTTTTGCAATTTCACTCTTATCCCAGGCTCACTTAAGTATTTAATTATGGCACTGTTTTTAGGTAAGCCTCTAAACGCAGTATACAAAGCCTTTCCGCCATCCGTAGGATCGTCGTTGCCTTCTGCTATTTTCTTTTTAGCCTCAATTAAAAATTGGTTCACCGTTTTCTTTTGCATCTCCACCAATTTTTCAATTCTTGGTTTCAATTCAAAAAATTGTTGCTCTCCTGTTTGATAACCAATAGGACCAGATATAATCAAAGGGGTACGCGCATCATCAATTAAGACACTATCTACCTCATCCACCATGGCGTAATGATGTTTGCGTTGCACCATCTCTTCTGGAGTGTGCACCATATTATCTCTTAAATAATCAAATCCAAATTCGTTATTGGTTCCGTAAGTAATACCAGCTCGGTATGCATTACGACGCTCTTCTGAATTCGGCTGATGCTTATCGATACAATCTACAGTAATACCTAACCACTCAAATAAAGTACCATTCCATTCACTATCTCTTTTGGCTAAGTAATCATTCACAGTTACAATATGCACCCCTTCGCCCGCTAATGCATTTAAATAAGCAGGTAAAGTAGAAACTAAAGTTTTACCCTCACCCGTTGACATTTCGGCAATCTTACCTTGGTGTAAAACAATACCTCCCAATAATTGCACATCGTAGTGCACCATATTCCAAGTAATGGGTGTGCCTGCCGCCTTCCAAGTAGTTTGGAATACCGACTGGTCGCCCTTAATATTGATATATTCTTTTTTGACAGATAAATCCCTGTCAAGTTGTGTAGCTGTTGCCACTAACTCCTCTTCTTCTGTAAATCTGCGAGCCGTTTCTTTCACCACCGCAAAGGCTTCTGGCAAAATGTCCCAAAGTACCTTTTCCAAGGTAGTATCCTTCTGCTTTTTAAGTAAATCCACCTGTTCATACAAACCATCTCTACCCATAAAATCGCTGATGGGCAGGGCTTCCGCCTCGGCTTGAAGGGCTTCAATTTGGCTATCAGATTCAGCTAAATAGGCTTTAATTCTAGCCTTAAACTCTGTGGTTTTAGCTCTTAATTCGTCGTTGGAAAGGCTTTTATAGCTATTGAAATGGCCATTAATAACAGCCACTAAATGGTCTATTTTTTTAACGTCCTTTTCGCTTTTCGAACCTCCAAATAG
>CALPSK010000226.1 GCA_943326215.1 Sediminibacterium ginsengisoli
AGAGATTATTTTCTAGAGCGTCGCTACCCTGCTTTTGGAAACTTAGTGCCTCGTGATGTGGCTTCTCGTGCAGCTAAAGAAAGATGTGATGCTGGGTTTGGTGTAGGAACTTCCAAGCAAGCAGTCTATTTAGATTATGCAGCCGCTATTGAAAGATATGGTAAGATTGAAATGAGCAAGCAAGGACTTTCTAATATATCAAGTGAGCAAATTATTGCCATGGGTAAGGAAGTGGTGAAAGAAAAATATGGTAATCTGTTTAATATGTACTCAAAAATAACAGGAGAAAACCCTTACGAAGTACCTATGCGTATTTATCCTGCGGTGCATTATACCATGGGTGGTTTATGGGTAGACTATGAATTACAAACTACAGTGCCTGGTTTATTTGCATTAGGAGAAGCTAACTTTAGCGACCATGGTGCTAACCGTTTAGGGGCGAGTGCCTTAATGCAAGGTTTAGCAGATGGCTATTTTGTAGCCCCTTATACAGTAGGAAATAATTTAGCGGATGAAATTTACAATGCTGCCATTCCTACAACACATCCAGCATTTGAAGAAGCTGCTAAAAAAGTAGCCGAGCGTATTGCTTCATTAAAAAATATCAATGGTAAACAATCGGCAGAAAGTTTCCACAAGCGTTTAGGTAAAATTATATGGAACGAATGTGGTATGTCAAGAAATGCAGCAGGTTTAAAACAAGCCATCCTTGATTTACAAGCTTTGAAAAAAGAATTCTGGTCTGATCTAAGAATACCTGGAGAAATAAACGAGTATAATCCTGAATTAGATAAAGCCAACCGTGTGGCCGACTTTATTGAACTAGGTGAGTTAATGTGTGTTGACGCTTTAACAAGAGAAGAAAGCTGTGGTGGTCACTTTAGAGAAGAATACCAAACACCAGAAGGAGAAGCCTTAAGAGATGATGAAAACTTTATGTTTGTTTCTGCATGGGAAAATAAAGGAGAGCACGAGTGGCAATTACATAAAGAAGCGTTGAAATACGAAGTCATTAAACCAAGTCAACGTAACTATAAATAAGTTTTGAACTTTTAATAAGCAAAACACACTAACACAAAATATTTACAGAATAATTTTTTAGCTATGTCTCAAAATACAATGAATTTAAAAGTTAAAGTTTGGCGTCAAAAAAATGCCAATGCGCAAGGTGCCTTTGTTACTTATGATGTTGCAGGTATATCTGATGAAATGTCTTTTTTAGAAATGATGGACATTTTAAATGAAAGATTAATTACCGAGGGAGGCGACCCTGTTGCCTTTGATCACGATTGTCGTGAAGGTATTTGCGGTATGTGTTCTATGTATATTAATGGAAAGCCGCATGGTCCTTGGCAGGCGAATACAACTTGTCAATTGCATATGCGCGCCTTCAAGGATGGTGAAACTATTGTGATTGAACCATGGAGAGCGAACTCTTTCCCTATTGTAAAAGATTTAACTGTAGACCGTTCTGCTTTCGATAGAATTATTCAAGCAGGTGGATATATTAGTGTGAATACAGGTAATGCAGTAGATGGCAATAGCCTACCTATTGAAAAACAAAATGCAGACGACGCCTTTGCAGCAGCCATGTGTATTGGTTGTGGTGCTTGTGTGGCAGCATGTAAGAATAGTTCAGCCATGTTATTTTTAAGTGCGAAAGTTTCTCACTTAGCATTACTTCCTCAAGGTGCTCCAGAAAGAAAGTCAAGAGTACTTAATATGGTGGCGCAAATGGATAAAGAAGGATTTGGTTCTTGTACCAATACAGGTGCTTGCGAAGCCACTTGTCCTAAAGAAATTTCTATTGCGAACATTGCGAGATTAAATAAAGAATATTTAGGAGCTAGCTTAAGTGCAGAATAGTGGCTAACCCCTATTTTCAGTGTAAAGAATTTATCGTGCATCAGCAGCATACTTCAATGAAAGTATGTACTGATGCATGTTTGTTTGGGGCCTGGGTGGCCAAGCAACCCTCTATTGAAACGGCCCATTCCATATTAGATATAGGCACGGGTACGGGCTTGTTAAGTCTTATACTAGCTCAGGTCACAGATAAGAATAGTACAAAAATTACTGCTGTAGAAATTGAATCCCAAGCTGCTGCAGAAGCCTCTTCTAATTTTAATTTAAGTAAATGGAGCGAACGCTTAATGCTTGTAAATGAATCTATTCAAAATTATACAGCCAATTTTATGGCTGCTGCAGATGAGAAAAACAAATTCGATATTATTATTACCAACCCTCCTTTTTATGAAGGCGATTTAAAGTCTCCAGATTCTAATAAAAACAAGGCTGCCCATAGTACTGAATTAAGTTGGACAAGTTTAGTAGAAAATTCAGCCTCCTTATTAAAAGAAGAAGGCCATTTTTTTGTTTTAGTACCTACCCTTCGCGCTTATACCATGCAAAAATTAGCAGAAGTAAGTCATTTGTATTTATTGGAAGAGGTTTTAGTGTATAACGATGCCAAGCATTTACCTTTCAGATCTTTTCTTCATTTTCAAAAAAGAAAGCAAGGCCTAGATAAAGGCAATTCAGTACTAAGAAATAAAATAGTGATTAAAAATACTGACAACAGCTATTCACCTGCCTTTACAGAACTACTAAAGGACTATTATTTGCACTTATAATAACTTAACTCTATATAGTTTATAAAAGGCAACTATTTAAAAACTAATGTTTTGAATAATCTTCTAAGTAAGAAAACTTTGTTGTTAATTTTCCCTTATCAAGCATGGTGGCGCCATCTATAATTTTATTACCTTCCTTCAATAAATCGGGAATTACATATTTAAGAAGTTGTTCTCCAAAGTACCTACTAGCATCACGAGGAAGTTCATTAGGCAAATTACCCACAGCCATAATATCAATTCCATTTTGCATATAAGGGGCTGTCTTTTCAAGAGTGGTTACATTCACTCCGTATATAGGATCTTCTGAGCTTGAATCGCCTAAGTTACAAGGCACGCTTCCATGGGCATCGTCGGTAATATCGGCAATGGTGGC
>CALPSK010000227.1 GCA_943326215.1 Sediminibacterium ginsengisoli
GATGGGGGTCACCATAGTGAATTGGCCACTCAAATGGTCTCAGAGCTCTGTGGAGACAGTAAAACCAAATGGGAGGAGGCTACGAAAGCAGCGGTAGATTCTCTAAAAATACGTGCATTATTATGGGATGCAGTCTCTAAAAACAAAATTGTTTAAAATTTATTTATAAAAATTAAACAAATCGCTAAACAAACCTAATTATTTTTAATTTTTTTATAATTTTTAACAAGTTTTCTAATTTTTTATTTCTAACTTTTGTTCGGTTTAAAAACAACGATTGCTTTGCTATTGCTTTGCAGTACATATTTAAACATATGTATTGACAGCCGAAACGAACCGTGGAGAGTTGTGAATTAATATGTTCACCAAAACTCAACAAATATGGATCATTTATTTCTTCTTGATGCCACGATGGCGATTGCAAAGACAGATTATGTGTCTTTCACGTTCTTCGTTGGTACAATGGCTATGATGGCCGCAGCGGTTTTTTTCTTCTTAGAATTGAACAACACTAGTAAAGAATGGAGAACCTCAGTACTTGTTTCTGGGTTAATCACTTTTATTGCTGCTGTTCACTATTACTACATGCGTGGATACTATGCTGAAACGCATGATAGCCCAACATTTTTCCGTTACGTAGACTGGTTATTGACTGTGCCTTTAATGTGTGTTGAATTCTATTTAATCACAAAGAAAGCAGGCGGTACAATAGGTTTATTATGGAAAATGATTTTAGCTTCTGTTGTAATGTTAGTTACAGGTTATTGGGGAGAGGCTGTTGCCCCAGCTCAAGCTACATTATGGGGAACTATAAGTGCTATCGCTTACTTCTACATCGTATATGAAGTATGGTTAGGAGATGTTAAGAAATTAGCAACTAGCGCTGGTTCTGCAGTAGCATCTGCTAATGCAGCATTAGGTTGGTTCGTTTTAGTTGGTTGGGCTATTTATCCTTTAGGATATTTAATCGGAACAGCTGACGGACAATGGTACGCTAGCTTCAAAAATATTGGAATTGACATGAATATCATCTACAACATTGGTGATGCTGTCAACAAAATAGGTTTTGGTTTGGTTATTTATAGCTTAAGTAGAAAAGCTGCTTAATATATTAAAATAACTTTTAAGGGGCAAGTTGGTTACTTGCCCCTTTTTTTATTTAATTTAGCTCCATGCAAATTAAACTACGCCTTTATCTAATATTATTTGCATTTCTTTTATTCCTCATTGATACTGTTTTTGTTTTAAATAACAGCACTCAAATTTCCTTCTTAATTATTGTTCTTATTTTGTTTGGAGTGCCCCATGGTGCCCTTGATTTATACATTGACCAACATTTGAACAAATCGGGTAGTAATCAAAAATTATTTCTTTTAAAATATATAGCTAACATTATTGGCTATGCCTTGGTTTGGTATTTTTTCCCCATCGCAGCTTTAATAATATTTATTCTTATTACGGCCTATCATTTTGGAGAAATAGATTGGTTAGGAAAAACTGAAAACTTTATTCATAAATTAGCCTACTCCATTATTGGACTATTATGGATATTATTACTGCTTTCTAAGAACATTCATTTTGCCTTGCAAATTTTTATTCGAATGGAACGCTCTGCCTTTAATGAAACCCAATGGGTAGGACTTGCCCAACAAATTTATCCCATCACGCTTATTGGCTTAGCTGCTATTTATTTTATTTTATTCTTTTTCAAAGCCTATTTCTTTTCAAATAATAAATACTACTACTATTTAATTTTACAACAAGCCATACTTATTAGTTTCGCCCTTTATATGCCTTTATGGCTATGTTTTGCCTTTTATTTTGGTTTCTGGCATTCTTTATTATCCTTCGATAAAATAAGAATCACATTTAGTATGCCCAATGATTTTAATGGGTGGAAGAACCTGCTTATTAAAGCAGCTCCCTTTTCCATTATGGCCTGGTTTGGATTTGTATACATTACTTTTTTAACACTGAATAGTAAAGACGCTTCAGGTATTTTTACACTGCTATTTATTAGCTTATCTGTATTAGCACTTCCGCATTTACAGATTTTTACAAAAATTAAGTTGAAACCAGATTAATGCTACTTGCTTAATCACGAATGGTATTAAATACAAGCTCCTCTAAATATTTTATGATTTCAGATTCATCCTTAGATTTAGAAAAATCGGTTAAGGAGGGTAGGTGATTCATGAAAAAGTTTTGCAGATGTGCAATTTCAATAATGGTTGAGGAAAGCGAATGCGGGTATTTATATTTTGGGTTGCATTCTAAAATGATTTCACCCACTGCGTTACATAAATCTTTATAGGGTTGAAAAAACTGTTGATTATTATCTTTTCCTACATGATTTGTTAAATAGGCTTTAGATCCTTCTGAAATAAGTATTTGATGTAATTGTGCTTCGTCTACATGTCCTGTCGTAATATCATCTTCCACGTTCTTTGATAAAAGCGTAATTACTTTTTTTAATTTGATGACGGGGTCACTAATATTGTTTGTTTGGTAGTTCAATTGAAACTGAATCCAACCCCAATACCAAGAAATTATGTATACTAAGAGCTTATGTTTATTCTCAAAATACCTATACACCCCCGCCTCGGTGCTGCCAATAGATTCTGCTAGTTTTTTAAATGTAAATGCTTCAAAACCATTGTCATGTATTAATTGAATGCTGTGTTTAATGATATTTTTGCCCAATTCCGACTGTTCTGGGTCCCTCAAAAACAGGGAAGGGTTCATTTTTATTTGTAATTCTAGCTTCATATACTTGGGTCTACCCCTAATTTTTACAAAAATAGTTAAAATATTTACAATTATTTAAGATAGTAATACTATTATTTAAAATAATATTACTATTTTCGTATAGTAAAACTAAAATTCAACCAAAATGAGTCTATTTAAACACATTAAAAACGATTTGCCAGCTAGTATTGTGGTATTTTTTGTAGCCGTACCCTTATGTTTAGGGATTGCCCTTGCTTCTGGAGCCCCTTTATTTGC